>VMFF01000039.1 GCA_007375915.1 Candidatus Doudnabacteria bacterium Gr01-1014_77 | reverse complement strand
AAGAAACAAGATTTTCTTTAACGAGTTTTCCTCTTTCAACGTCTTTTTCTTTTGCAGCTATATTTTTCTCTTGGTTTAGGTTTTCAATCTCTGTCCTTAATTTCCTGCGTTGTTCATCAACTTCTAAAAGACGATCAATATTAACCTTGCCTTTTTTATCAGCAACAGTCTTTTTTATTAAATCCGAATTTTCTCTGATGTATTTAATATCTAACATATTTTTCCTTTTAGTTATCTAACAACTCTACTATCTCTTTGCAATATCGCAAAGCATTTGTGTAATCAATCTGATCTTTTTGGTAAAAAGCACCTGACATTACCTCTCTATCATCTGGTTTAAACTCTCCACCAATAATCTTGCAATGATATGAGATTATTAATATCTGTAACTCTGTGTCTGGAAACTCGAAATCATTTGGCTCAACAGGATAGTAACTTGAATATATTTTTGGTAAGAGTCTTACAACTTCTACATCAAAACCTGATTCTTCTTTTGTTTCTCTAACAACGGCTACTTCAGGATCTTCACCAAACTCTATCTTTCCTCCAGGAAACTCTAGTTTTCCATGCCAGCTTGTTCCTGGATCATTACGCTTTGTTAAAAGCACCTCTCCCTTGTCATTCGTAATTATCGCACAAACTATGGTGAGCTGCTTTTGTTTTGACATATACTAGTCTTTCATGGGAGGGAAAATAACTGTCTCACGAACAGATTTGTCAGACAAAACAGCGAACAGTCTTTCTGACATACCAAATCCTGCTAAAGGAGGCATTCCATATTCCATTGCTTGTAAATAGTCTTCATCAATCATTTGCGCTTCTGTATCCCCTTTTTCTCTTAGTTTCATCTGATCCTCAAATCTAGATCTTTGGTCTATTGGATCATTTAATTCACCAAAGCCTTTTCCAAGTTCAGTTCCATATGCTAAGACTTGTAATCTTTGTACAACCTTTGGATTCTTTGGATCTCTTTTAGCAAGTGGCTCTAATTCTAGTGGTTGGTTAACTAAGAAAACTGGTTTGTTTAAACCCAACTCAGCGCGAATCTTCTTGAATATTAGGTCTATTAAGCGACCACGTCCTGCAAACTCTTCAAACTTAATTTTGTTTTTCTTTGCATATGATTCTAAATCTGAATCAGAGGCTGTTTCTAAATCTAAACCTGTGTGTTTTTTAAATGTTAGGAAATAGTCGACATCTTCCCAATCACCGCTCCAGTCAACTTCATGTCCTTCTGAAACAATTTTCAAAGTACCAAAGGTTTCTTGGATAATGTACTGATACATTTGCTGCAAAAACTTTTTCAACATTTCAAAATCAGCGTATGCCCAGTAAAACTCCATCTGAGTATAGTCTTGAAGATGTGTTGTTGAAATTCCTTCGTTTCTAAATATTCTTCCTACCTCAAAAACTTTTTCATATCCACCAACAATCAACTTTTTCAAAGGTAGCTCTAAAGAAATACGTAAGTAGAAATCGCGATCAAGCGCATTATGATGAGTTATGAATGGTTCTGCTTCAGCACCACCTGGTATTGATTCTAAAACCGGAGCTTCAACCTGCAAAAATCCTTGGTCTACCATAAACTTCTGAGTTGATGCCCAGAATTTGGACTTTTTAACAAACATGCCTCTTGCTTCTGGATTCATTAATAGATCTAAATATCTTTGGCGCAATCTTGTTTCAATATCAGAGAGTCCATAGTGTTCAGAAGGAAGAGGTCTTAGAGACTTTGAAAGCATTTTAAAATCAGAAACATCTAAGGTTTTTTCTTCGGTTTTGGTTTTAAACAAAACACCAGTAGCTTCAATGAAATCTCCTAAATCAAAGTTCTCAAGTAAAGCAAACTTATCTCCAAGGTTATCAGCCTTAAAAAACAACTGAATTTTTGTAGTCCCATCTTCAACATGAGCAAAAGTAATCTTACCTTGCGTTCTTAAGCTCCTTATTCTTCCAACAACAGTTATCTCTTTTTTTGTTTCTGCTAGCGCATCAAAGTTATCCAAGGCTTCCTGGTTGGTATGGTCTCTTTTTGTCGAAGAAGGATATGGATCTATCCCTGCTGCTTTTAAAGCAGCTAGTTTTTTCTTTCTAAACTCGATTATATCTTCAATTCTTTCAGACATTTTGTTGATTTAATACTTTCAAATTATACCAATTTAAGGGTTTTTGGGCAAAATTAAAACCCCCGAGCACTCGGGGGTTTAAACTATTCTATATGTGTAATCTCGTAGGTCATTTCTCCGGCAGGAGTAGCAACCTTAATCTTTTCCGAAGCCTTTCGTCCAAGCAAAGCTTTTCCAACTAAAGATTCATTCGATATCTTGCCTTCTGCTGGGTTTGCTTCGTTAGCACCGACTATAGTGTATTTTTTTTCACCTTTATGTTCTTTCTCATCATAGACCAGTACTGTTGCAGTTGAACCAACCGTGACTGTATTGTGTTTTCCGTGAGTATCAATAATTTCAGCATTCTTGATCATGTCTTCAATTTCTTGGATTCTTCCTTCTATGAAAGACTGCTCTTCCTTTGCTTGTGCATAATCAGCGTTCTCAGAAAGATCTCCGTGTGCAACTGCTTCTTGAATACGTTCAATTACTTCTTTGCGTTTCTCGTTTATCAAGACCTTTAATTCTTCATTCAGTTTTTCTAGCCCTTCTGGGGTTAACAAGAATTTTCTTTGGCTCATTTTCGTAATTTTAAATATAAAAGCGCGGGGAACTTACTGCTTTGCGCTGGGATTATATTATGCGATTTCACTGCTATTGTCAATTACATCCTTCTTTTGGCAACCGCAACAACATTACTTAAAAGCATGGCGACTGTAACAGGACCAACTCCTCCAGGAACTGGAGAAACAGCAAAAACCTTGTCTTTAATTCTTTCAAAATCAACATCACCTGAAATACCGCTGTTTGACTCAGCTGTTCCAGCATCAATGACAATGCTTTCTGCTCTAACCATTGATGGTTTAATCAAACCAGGAACGCCTGTTCCAGAAATTATGATGTCAGCAGAAAGACAAAGACTTGATAGATCTTGGGTTGATTGATTTGCAACTGTTACAGTTGCACCTGCTTGCATTAATAAGAAAGTAACTGGTTTACCAACTAAATCTCCTGCCCCAACAACCAAGACGTGTTTTCCGCGAAGATCAATATTCAAATCTTTAAGCATCCTTAAAATAGCGGAAGCTGTTGCTGGCATAATTTTTTGCTGCCCAGTAAAGAGTTCTCCTAAACTAACCGAGGTTATCATATCAACATCAATATCTGGATTAATTGCGTTCATAACAGCTTGCTTGTCTAAATGTTTTGGCAAAGGTAGTTGAACTATTAAACCACAAATATTTTTTTCACTGTTCATTTGTTTAATATCAGCAACCAATGTTTCTTCTAAAACATCTTGAGGGTATTTCTTGATCTCAAAATCAATACCAGTTTCAAAAGCTCTTTTAGCTTTAATATTTACATATGATTCAATCACTGGATCAGACCCAACAAACACATCAATCAACTTTGGTTTAAAACCTAAAGACGCGACTTCTGTTTTAAGTTGCTCTAATATTTCCTTTGCAATTTTTCTTCCATCTATAATCATTTGTTTCTATGTTCTGCCCACCATAATAATGTTTCTTTTACAACTGGAGAGGCTGCTAACGAACCCTCACCACCAGCCTCGATTAAAACCGTAATAACTATTCTTGGATTTTCGTAAGGCGCAAAAGCTGTAAACCAAGCATGAGTTGCAGCAGGGTTTGCTGAGTCAAACTGTGCGGTTCCTGTTTTCCCCGCTGCAGTGATTGGCAAAGTACTTAAACTTCTTGCAGTTCCTTCAGTTACAGTCATACGCATGCCTTGTCTAACAATTTCAATGTTTTTAGGATCAATGAAATCTGAGCGAATGACTTCTTGTTTCTTTTCAAAAATCACTTTGTTTTCAACATCTGTAACTCTATCAAGAATATACGGTCGATACAAGGTGCCACCATTTGCAACCACAGAAGTCCACATCGCAACCTGTAATGGTGTTGCTAGCATATCCCCTTGCCCGATTGAAACGTGATACGTGTCACCTGGGTACCAAATCTGCATTTCCTTTGTATCAAAATGGTTCTTTTTCCAATATGGATCAGCGACCAAACCAGCTGCTTCTGAAGGCAAATCAATTCCTAAAGGTGAACCCATTCCAAAAAGCCTGTCATATTTAGCAAGTCTTTCAGGACCAAGTCCTGCGATATTTAAAGCTGACTGTCCTCCTCCAACTGTATAAAAATATATGTCTGAGGACATTGATATTGCAGTTCTAACTGTCATTGGACCTAAACCGTCTTCTTTCCAACCACGAAAGTGAAAACCGCCATAAATCAAATCACCATTGTCATAGATCACTGTTTTGTCATCAACAACACCCTCTTGTAATGCTGCTGAAGCAATCACTGGTTTAATTGTAGAACCAGGAGGATATGTTCCTGAAATAGCTCTATTAAAAAGTGGTTTCTTAGGATCAGTAGTTAGTTTTAGATAGTCTTTCTGAGAAATTCCCTGTGAAAAAAGATTGTTGTCAAAACCAGGCAAAGAAACCAAAGCCAAAACTTTTCCGTTTTGCGGATCAAGAGCAATAGCTGCTGCTTTCTTGTTTCCGTTATGAGCAACAATATTTTTGTAAAGCTCTTTTTGTAATTCTAAATCAATGTTCAATATTAAAGAATCGCCTGGTTCAGGGTCAATCTGTCCATGCAAAGATTTTAAGTTTCCTTTAGCATCAACTTCAACCTGTTTTTTTCCTGCTATCCCTCGAAGATATTTTTCATATTCTGCTTCAATGCCGGTTTTACCGATATATCCGTTATGAGCATACTCACCTTCTTCTTGATTTGAAAGTTCTTGGTCTGTGATTTTTCCTGTATAGCCCAATAGATGAGAAAAAATTAAAGCATCAGGATATTGTCGTATTGGATTGTGTTGTATTGCAAAACCTGGGAACTGACTAGCTTTTGATTCAAACAAAAGAGCGTAGTCTTTAGGAAGATTCTGCATAACACTAATTGGTTGGTATGATGTTGCGCTCTTTTTTTGTATTTCTTCAATCAAAGGATCTGCTTCAAAACCCATTAAATCAGAAAGAGTTTTAACACTTGGTTCAAAGTCTTTTGGTAAATCAGCAGGTGTTACAACTAACTCAAAACTAGGAACATTTTCAACCAACTGTTTTCCCTGGTAATCATAGATAATCCCTCTTGGGGCAAGAATTTCCTGAACTCTCAAACGATTCTGGTCAGCCAGAGTTCTAAAGTGTTCTCCTTGAGCAATTTGTAAAACTATCAAGCGTCCAAACAGAACAAGGAAAACAAGAACAACAATACTAACATAAAAAGTTATTCGTGAATCTTCGCTTTGACCTTCGTAATAATCATCAGGCTCGCTCGCCTGAAACAAAGCACCCTCTTCCCAGTCAAGTTTTGGGCGATGGGTTTTCTTCTCAAAATTAGAATTGTAAACGCTAAAAGGATCCTTCATCTTTTGAGTAGTAATTAATTATCCTGTCATTAAATAACGAGAGAAAGGAAATTGGTGCAACAAATACAA
>VMFF01000038.1 GCA_007375915.1 Candidatus Doudnabacteria bacterium Gr01-1014_77 | reverse complement strand
TAGAAATTTCTCCAAACTCAAATCCTCCGATTGCAAAAATAATGGATTATGGAAAATATCAGTACATTGAAGCCAAAAAACACAAACAAGCCAAGACAAAATCTCATGTAATTGAAATAAAAAGTGTTCAAATTCGTATTGGCACCGGAGAACATGATTTAAACCTAAAGGCAAAGAAAACTTCTGAATGGATAAAAGAGGGTCAAAGAGTAAAAATTGACCTTTTCCTCCCCGGAAGAGCTAAAAGCATTGATGAAAAGTTTTTGAAGGAAAAAATGAACAAGTTCCTTCTTTTGATAACTGAAAACTTTACTCTCGCAGAATCTCCTAAAAAAAGCCCTAAAGGAATGACTGCTGTTATAGAAAAATCCTCTACTAAATAGCCCTTTTTACGGAGGTCTATTAGGGGGCTTATTTTGTTGCTTACTCTAGGTATTTGGGGTATATTAGGCACTCAAATTATGAAAACCAACAAGTCATTCACAAAGCGTATAAAGCTTACCCGCAAGGGTAAATTGGTATCTCGCCTACCCGGCAAGAACCACTTTAACGCTAAGGAGAGCCGTAGAAGCCAGCTTAGTAAGAAGAGATCTTCAACTATTAAGCTCTCAAACAAGGCTGCTAGCCGATTTTTGGTAAATATGTAGTTAAGCTGACTCACTACAAGTAATTAAACAACCACCATGACAAGAGTTAAAAAAGGAGTAAATGCACTAAAAACCAGAAGAAATGTCCTCAAACAGGTTAAGGGTTTTCGTTTTGGTCGTTCAACAAAAGAAAAGGCTGCTTATGAAGCTTTAATGCACGCAGGTGCATATGCTTTCGCACACAGAAGAGACAAGAAAAATGATATGCGTCAGCTTTGGATGATTCGCCTTTCTGCAGCACTCGCTCCTCACAAAATTTCATACAGCAAATTTATTGGTGGCTTAAAGAAAGCAAAAATAAACCTAGACAGAAAAGTTTTGGCTCAAATAGCAGCGGAATCTCCTTCAACTTTTGCTTCAATCGTAGAGAAAATTCGCTCCTAATAGTTTCGGCGAACGCGCATAAAACCCCCAGCGGGGGTTTTTGCTATGCTCATCTCGCCAGAATCAAGAGCTTCGCAGATTGATTCACCATGCTGGCTCGATTCCGCAATGTTCGGCGAAAATATTAGCTCGCTCCAAAGTCCTTCCACTCGAACGGTTGCTGATTCCGAAATATTCCACTTCCGCGCTTTTTATAAAATATATTCCTGTTTCAGGTTTACTACTTGAGTTTCTAAATTTAGATTATCGTGAATTCTTTGAGCTAAAAAGTTCGATGCCCTTGCTTCCCCCATTGCTACAAAAACTTTCTTGGGGGCAGGAGTTAGCTGATTCACAAAATCTACCAAGTGGTCAGAATCTTTATGTCCTGAAAAACCATGTATTGAAATAACTTTAGCTCTTACATGCACATCTTCTCTATCAATTCTTACTATCTTTGCGCCCTCCTCTAATAGTCTGCCCAATGTTCCAGGTGCCTGATAACCCATCAAAAGTAGTGAGGTGTTTTCTTCTGGGAGGTATCTCTTTTCGTGTGAGACAACTCTACCACCAGAAGACATTCCAGAGCCCGCTATGATGATTTTGGGGCCATAAACGCCAGCTATGGCCCTAGAGTCTTCTTTTCTAGCGGTCTGTTCTAGAGTTTTAAACTTGAATAAACCATCTTTTTCTTTCATTGCATCTCTGGCTTCATCATTAAAGAGGGCTGACATTCTTTCATATATAGCGGTGATTTGTATAGCTAAAGGAGAATCTAAAAATATAGGAACTTTTGGTAGGAGTCCTTGGTCAAACATATTATTCAAAAGCGCCAAAATAACCTGCGTTCTCTCTAGAGAAAAGGCTGGTATGAGTACGGTGCCCCCCATATCTATTCTTTCTTTAATAGCACCTCTAAAATTTGCCTCCCTTTCTTCCGCACCCTCATGATTGCGGTCGCCATAAACACTTTCTATTAATACATAATCTGGTCCTGGAGGAATTTCTGTGTCCTTTAAAAGAAGTGATGGTGAATTGCCTAAATCCCCAGACATTAAAATTGATTTGTTTTGCGAACTACTTTTCAAGGAAACCCACAAAGTGGCAGAGCCCAATATGTGTCCCGCATCATAAGCAAAAACAGAAATGTCATCTGTGATAATAGTTTCTTGGTGATATAAAAAAGTTTGCCATAAAGAAATTGCTTTATTTAAATGCTCTCTTGTATACATTGGTTCACGATTTTCTTCCTTTGCCTTTTCAAATTCTAGATTGCAAGCATCGTGTAAAACCACTTCAACAATTGCTTTTGTTTCTGGAGTGGAATAAATGGGCGCATTGAAACCTTCTTTTACAAGCTTGGGAATTCTGCCAATGTGGTCCATGTGGGAGTGTGTCACCAATAGAGCTTGAAAATCTTTTGGATTGTATGAAAAAATATCTCTGTTTAGAACTTCCATGTCTGGCGTTCCTTGAATAAGTCCACAATCAACCAAAATGCGTGAATGGGGCGTTCTTAATTCAAAATTAGCACCCGTTACAGTGCTAGCACCTCCCCAAGCAATGAGTTTGAAATTTATCTCTGTATCTTTCGTTTTCACTAATGAGAATGATATCTGAAAATGTATTTAAGAGTAAGTCCCTACATAAAAATCCCGCTTTCGCGAGATCCTTATGTAGGGTCGCGGCAATAATTCCCTTTTGCTAGTTAGCAAGTGGGTTTCCTCAGCTCGAGACTAAGTGATTCCTTTCGGATTCAACAGGTCTCGGCAATGTTGGAATCCCTAAGAATTTGGTATCCGGAAATTTTGCCAGAGCGACCCTATAAGAATTATAGAACTACAAAAATATATGAAAAGGGGGGATAGCAAATAACGAAACACAATAGGAGCTCCTTGCAAGAAAAAAGTTCAAAAGATAGCGTAAATTAGGCCTTTTTTAATTTAGAATTTTTCTATAGTTTTTATTAAGAGAGCGGGTTTATTCTAAGATGCCATCTAAATTTACGTCGTACAATATTTCTTCTTGTATTAAACGGTAATCTATTATCTCTTCTGGTTTAAACCAAATACCAACTTCTCTTTCGTATTCACTAACCTCATCAGTACAGTGAACAAGATTTCTTACGCTTCCACGAACATCAGTTTCCGAAAGAAAATATGAATCTAGTGAGTAATCACCTCGAATAGTACCGACATCTGACGTGAGGGGCTCTGTACCACCTACGAGTTTTTTAATAACTGCAACCGCTTGGTTTCCTTCCCAAACCATACACAATACTGGCCCACATATCATGTAATTAACTGCGCCCCTAATAATATCTTTGCCGTATTCAATTGCTTCTTTTTCTATTGGTAATCCTTTGCTTTTTTTGACATCAATAATCGCAGTTCCTTTTTTTATAAACCAAGCATCATCCTTGTTGTAATGCTTCCAACATTGATCTTCAGTAGGAAGAACAAGCTTAGTAGCACAAAGTTTATAACCAACTCTTTCAAAGCGTTTTATGATTTCACCAATAAGCGATCTCTGAATTGTATCTGGCTTAAGAATCACAAATGTTCTTTCTTTTTTTGGATGCATATTTTTTAGTTGTTAGTTACCAGTTTCTAGTTGCTAGCAACTCGCAACTGACAACTTTTAATTTATTGATTGTAGGGTCAGATTATAACAGAACTTTTTTATATTACACAAACTCTAATCTAAGGCAGTAAGTATCACCGGTCCTTCTTTTGTTATAGCAACTGTGTGTTCAAAATGCGCAGATTTTTTTCCATCAAATGTTTTGTATGTAAATCCATCGCGGGCTAAAGTTATTTCTCCTAAACCCGGAGTGAACATTGGTTCAATGGCAATAACTAGTCCTTCTTTTAAAAGTTCCCCTTCTCCTTTGTTTCCTGTATTTGGAACATAAGGGTCTTCATGCACCGCATATCCAACTCCGTGCCCAGCCAAGCCCTCACAATTATTAAATCGTGCCCGCTTTGCAATGTTTTCAATCGCATTCCCTATATCTCCTACTCTTCCCCCCAATACGGCCCTATCAATACCAGCGTAAAGCGCTCTTTCTGTTGCAGAAATGAGCATTTCATCATCGTGTGATATTTTTCCTACGCCTACAGTAATCGCTGCATCAGTAATTAATCCTTCATGGCGAACTCCAAGATCTAGGGAAACAATATCTCCCTCATTAAGAATTTTTATTTTCCCATTTGGAATACCGTGCACTATTTCGTCATTCACAGAGACGCAAAGCGCTGCTGGATAAGGGCTTTTTGCGCCTTCTGGTTTGTAGTTTAAAAACGCAGGAACATCACCAAAGTCCTTTATACGCTTTAGAGCATATTCATTTAATTCATTAGTGGAAACACCAGGGCGCACCATTTCGGCAAGCTCCTTTAAAATTTGGGCGTGTCTGCGACCCCCCTCTCTAAGGATTTTTATTTCTGATAAAGTTTTGAGTCTCAAGTTGGCCATTTTGTTGTATTGATGTATCTAACGAACCCTTTGTGTCCACATATTGAAGGGTCTTCATTTTATTTGCAACTGGAGCCTGTTTTAGGTAAGGAAGAGCATTCATTATGTCTTCTGCCACCTTTGGAATTGTCTGCTCCCCATTTATTTGTACATATTTAAAATTTGGTTTGCTTTTGAAATAATTTAGTGCAGATAAAACAGTAGTATCAAACCAAGAAAGCCTTCTATTGATATCTTCTTCGGTATCATCTGCTCTACCACGGCCAACAAGTCTTTCTCTAGCCCAATTACTCGAAACATCTAAATGAATAACAACAGGATTAACAAAACCTAAAAAATTAATAGCGCCTTCTAGAGAATATGTTTCTGGCAATGTACGGGGGCTGCCATCAAAAATAATACTTTGCCCTTCTTTATAATCTTTCATTAAAGCCTCTCCCCAAGCGGTTATTGCAGTAAAATCTGGAGCAAGTTCTCCACGACTCATAGCAACTTTATATTTATTAGCAACAAAACTTCCTGAATTCACAAATTGTCTCAAAAAATCTCCAACATACAGAGATAAAACCGACATACCTATTGATTCAAGATGTTTTATTAAAAGATCTTTTTGAGTTCCCTTTCCGCATCCTGAACGCCCAATAAAAATGAACACCTCTTTATCCATTACATTATTGTACACTTTCTTTTATTAAGATTTGGAACTTTAAAGCGAGCCTTATTCTCCGCCGTTCGTCTCGGAAGTTTTTCAGCATGGTAAATCAATCTGCGTAGCTCTTGATTTTGAAAAACTGAGAGACAGCAAACTCCAGCGCTGGCTGGAGTTATGCGTGAACGCCGGAGAACATGGCGAACGATCTTTTAGTATTCTCGAGCAGTAACCTGTGCGTCTAATTTCTTTACTAGGTCTAGCACAACGGAAACAACAATGAGAAGCGCGGTACCGCCAATTGCAAGTGCTTGAATACCAGTGAGAGCCTGCATAACGAGCGGAAGGACTGCAATGAGGCCTAGAAACACCGCTCCTACCAAAGTGAGGCGTGTGATTATCTTTCCTAAATATTCAGATGTGGAAGGTCCTGGGCGAACGCCTGGAATAAACGCCCCATTTTTCTGAAGATTGTTAGACATTTGGTCAGGATCAAATGTAACTGCTGTATAGAAATATGTGAA
>VMFF01000037.1 GCA_007375915.1 Candidatus Doudnabacteria bacterium Gr01-1014_77 | reverse complement strand
GATTTTTGGTTTTGTAATTGTGTTTCAAAGATTTTCAGGAAGCTCAGAATGGCTTTGGGAGATAAGTAACCAGGGAAGATTTTTGTTTCCATTAGTAACTGCGTCTGCTTTGATAGACAGCATTAATCCTTGTGCTTTTTCAATATTGATTGTAAGTATCATTTTTCTTTTTGGTCTTGGAAGGAAACCAGGACAGATCTTAAAGTTTGGCCTAGTATATATTTTAGGAATATATACTGTGTATTTGTTAATTGGACTTGGTATTTTGAATGCTCTTCATATCTTTAGTGTTCCTCATTTGATGTCAAAGATAGGGGCTTTGCTACTTATAATCTTCGGGATCTTAAATATCTTTGAAATATTGTTTCCTAAATTCCCTATAAAATTGGCAGTGCCACACAGTGCACACACAAAGATGAACGAGCTGTTAGAAAGGGTCAGTATACCAGGCATGTTCTTGCTTGGTGCTCTTGTTGGACTTTGTGAGTTTCCGTGCACAGGTGGTCCATATTTGAGCATTATTGGCCTTTTGCACGATGTCAGAACATACTGGAAAGGTGTAATCTATCTTTTCTATTACAACATCCTTTTTGTTCTTCCTTTAGTATTAATATTGATGATTGCTAATAACCAAAGCTTGGTTGAAAAAGTAAAAGAAATACAAAAAGAAAACAAGAAGACAATGAAATTAGTAGCAGGGTTCTTAATGATTATCCTAGCATTCATTATTTTAGCTATATGACCTACCTATTAATATCAATCTTTATACTTACTGTTGTTTTGTATTTTGTTAGAAAAACATCGGATTTAAATATTTGTCCTATCTGTGTAGCAACGGTATTTACTTGGAGCTTGGCATTTATAGCAGCGGCCTTTGAATTGTTAGATATTTCTCCTGTTTTAATTTCATTGTTAATGGCAATTAGTCTTGGAGCTACAATTCAGAAATATGGTTCTAAGCTTGGATTGTTTTGGAAGACCTCAGCAGTCTTAGTTGGTTTTCCAGCAGTATATTTAGTTTCCCAAGGTGATTTCCTTAAAGCCGTTTTGTTTGGATTTGCTCTTGTTGTGTTTACCATCTTGTCCTTTGTTTTTTCTAAAGAGAAAAATATTAATGATAAGTTTGAGGAATGTTGCTAAATATGAAAATGAATAATCGAAAACCTTTAATAAATCAGATACATAGAGTTCAGGGGCAAATGCAAGGTCTTGAAAAGATGATAGTGGAAAACAAATACTGTGTTGATATCATAGGATTGTCTTTAGCAATACAAAAATCATTACAGAGTTTAAACCAAAAAGTTTTGGAAAATCATTTAGAAGAACACGTTGGCCATCAATTTAAAGAAGGTCAAGACAAAAAAGTCATTAAAGAACTTTCTAAGATATATAATCTTAAGAACAAATAACGAAAGGAGATTTATGGATAATAAAAAGTTGGCGTATGTACTCGGTGGTTTAGTAGTAGGAGTTATTTTGACGGCGTTTTTTGCTTCTTTTGCTTTTAATAGCAGGAATTATGGGATGATGGGAATGATGGATTTTAATTCTAGATATTTTCAATCAGGAGCAAGTAATGGAATTGACCGGCACTTCATTGAGCAGATGATTCCGCATCATGACGATGCTGTAACTATGGCTGAGATTGCTTTAACCAAGGCAGAACATTCTGAAATAAAGGAATTATCTCAGAACATAATTAAAGCTCAAACAGACGAGATTAGTAAAATGACAGAATGGTATAAAAACTGGTTTGGAAGTGATGTTCCAGACAGATTTGTTAATTCTGGACATGGTTTAGGCTCAGGTATGATGCACGGAGGCATGATGGGAGGCTCTGTGGATATAGTGGACTTAGAAACAGCAAAACCTTTTGATAGAGAATTTATTACTGAAATGATTCCGCACCACCAATCAGCTATTATGATGGCCCAAATGCTTAAAGCTTCTACTAGTAGAACAGAAATGACAAGATTAGCAGATGATATTATTTCATCTCAGAACAAAGAGATTGAACAGATGAGAGAATGGTATAACAATTGGTATAAATAAACCATGGAACACGAACACTGTCACAATACACAAGATCAGCAATCACACGAAAACCACGATAAGCACAAAGGACATTCTCCAGAAATGTTTCGTGAGAAGTTCTTGTGGAGTTTAATTTTAACAATACCAACCTTGTTGTATTCATCAATGATACAAGAATGGTTCGGTTTTTCATTGCCTGAATTTGTTGGTTCTCAATATGTTCCATTGGTTTTTGGAACAATCCTGTTTTTTTATGCAGGAACAGTATTCATAAAAGGGGCTGTTGCTGAGTTAAAATCTAGACAACCAGGGATGATGAGCCTCATATCCCTAGCTATTGTTGTCTCCTTTTTGTATAGCATTGCAACAACCTTTTTAATTCAAGGAACTGAGTTTTTCTGGGAGCTTTCTACTTTAATTACAATCATGATTTTTGGCCACTGGATGGAAATGAAATCAATCATGAATGCACAAGGAGCTTTGAAAGAACTGGCTAAATTACTTCCAGACACAGCTGAATTAATAAATGGAAAAATAGTACCAATATCTGAATTAAGAGTTGGTGATGTTCTTTTGATAAGGCCAGGAGCAAAGATACCAGCTGATGGTTTGGTTGTAGAAGGTGAGTCATCAATAAACGAATCAATGATTACAGGTGAGTCTAATCCAGTACATAAAACAAACAGCTCCCTTGTTATAGCAGGAACAGTTAATGGAAGTGGTTCATTAAAAGTGCAGGTTTCTAAAATAGGAGAATCAACAGCTTTAGCAGGGATTATGCGTCTTGTTGCTGAGGCCCAAAATTCTCGTTCAAAAGCGCAGATTTTAGCTGACAGAGCAGCATTCTATCTAACAATCGTTGCAATTGCTTCAGGCTTAGTTACTTTTACAATCTGGATGTTTTTTGGAGAAGATTTAAGTTTTGCTTTAGAAAGAACAGTCACAGTTTTAATCATTGCTTGTCCTCATGCTTTGGGGCTTGCAATTCCTCTTGTAACATCTATTTCAACAAGTTTAGCAGCAAGAAATGGTTTGTTGGTTAGACAAAGAATTGCGTTGGAATCTGCTCGTAAAATAGATGTTGTTTTGTTTGACAAGACAGGAACACTAACAAAAGGAGAGCATGGAGTTGTTGATGTTTGGGCAGCACCAAACTATTCAGAAGAAGATCTTCTTTCTTTAGGTTCTTCTGTAGAATCAGAATCAGAACATCCGATTGCTAAAGCAATAGTTGAGTTTGGGAAAGAAAAACATATAGAGGTGTTAAAGGTAGAACAATTCACAGCACTTCCTGGTAGAGGAGCTCAGGCTATTGTTAAAGGAAAAACAATTATCGTTGGAAGCCCGTTATTAATTAAGGAAAAGAACTTAACACTTTCTGATGATTTAAAAAACAAAACAGAACAAGCGGGTCAACAAGGCAAGACAGTAGTGTATGTCATATCAGACACAGAGGTTATAGGTGTAATAACCACGGCTGATTTGATAAGAGAAGAATCTAAGGAAGCAATAAGAAACTTAAATTCTTTAGGTATTCGTGTTGTTATGTTAACAGGCGATTCTGATGATGTTGCTAGTTATGTATCAAAGGAACTTGGTATTAAAGAATATTTTGCTGAAGTACTTCCAGAACATAAGGTTGATATGGTTAAGGAGCTACAAAAGGATGGAAGCCGAGTTGCTATGGTAGGAGATGGTGTTAATGATGCCCCTGCTTTAACTCAAGCAGATATTGGTATAGCAATTGGAGCAGGAACAGATGTTGCAATAGAATCAGCGGGGATAATCCTTGCAAAGAATGACCCAAGAGATGTTGTTAAAATATTCAGATTATCAAAAGCAACATATTCTAAGATGCAGCAAAATCTTGTTTGGGCAACTGGGTATAATGTTTTAGCAATACCTCTTGCAGCCGGAGTTTTTGGTTTTATCTTACCAGCAGCAGTAGGGGCACTGTTAATGTCAGCAAGCACAATCATTGTTGCTTTAAATGCCCAGTGGTTGAGAAGATTAAAGATGAGTAATTAAATTAGTATTAAAAAACGCCTTACTGGCGTTTTTTAATACATTGATATTTAAGCTACTTTTTTCGCTCCACCTTGATCAGAGGCTCCTGTTGTTTCTTCTGATTCTGGTTTTAGTTCTCCCTCTGGTTCCTTGTTCTGGTCGGGCTTGCCAGCACTTGGCTCTTGCTCTTTGGTTTTATCCTGAATTTCTTTTGCATCTATAAGGGTGAAAGAATTCTTGTCCATTTCTAGTGTCACCTCTTTTATCTGTTGTGGTCTTCCAGCAAACATATCTAGAAAAGAGTTCCCTTTGTGGCGCATCCAAACAGAAATAGGGAGTTGATCTGTTTTTCCTTCTACAAAGTCTTTGGTTTTAGCATCAATGAGTTTTGGGAGGTTTGTTTCTAAGAGTGCGATAACTACATCAAGATTGATTGCTTTTCTTGTGTTCCAGCCTTGTCTTAGGTATTTTGAGAAGTCTTTTACTGCTTTTTCCTTCCACGCATCAATTAATTCTTGGCGCTTTTTTTTCTGTTCTTCTTCTGTTCTTTTTACGTCTTTTTCTAGTTGTTCAATTTTAGGACCTTTAGCTTTTTGTTCAGAACCGTCTTCATTAGCAGAAACACTAACTCCTTCTGGGAAATCTTCTTCTCCATGTTCTTGAAGTGATTGTTTTTTTTCGTCTTCTAAACGTACAACCTGGTCTTGTATTTCTGCTAAGTTAGTTTGAGAATCTGGTGTTGAACCCTGTGTCTCAATACCAAGCCTTTCTCTAACCAAGCTAAGGTTACGAGCGTCTGTTTTTGTATTTTCGAGTCTCTTTACTAGGCTTGTTACTTTTTGGTCAGCACCGCGTATTTTAAAGGTTTCTGGTTTTTCACCAGCGTCTATCGGTTTATCTTTTTTTATTTCAGGTTTTTCTTGACTATCTAATTGTTCATGTCCAATCTCTTGATCTTCTGCCATAGTGATTATATTAATAGTTCATAAAAATAGTATATCAAAATGATGTATTTTGCGCGATATTGTTCATTGACCCAACCCGAAATTAAGAGTATACTAACAGTCTTGCTTCATATCCTTGAAGCATAAACATTTTAATCTGCGCTGCTTTGGATATGAGTATTGCAGGGAAGGAAAAACATGACTGATCAACAAGTTCCAGCTACTCCGGTTGAAACACCAGCTGTAGAAGCTAATGTACCAAAGCAAACTGAAGCAAAAACTGAAGACACTAAATAGTCTTTAAAAAACAACTCTGTAAAGAGTTGTTTTTTCTTTAAGCTCGTTTGAAGAAACTTCCTTTTTGATCTTTTGGTATACCTGGTCTTCTAGAACTGTTATTACGGTGTTCAAATCTTGGTTTTCTGTTTCGTTCGTGTGGGTTTGGTTTTCGTCCTTGGAAAGGTCTTGCTTGATGATCTTCGTGTTTAGGCATTGGTTTTTCAGAAAGAACAGGTCTTGATACTGGTAATGCTTTTCGGATCAATCTTTCAATGCTTCTAACATCACCGCGTTGGTCTGGAGTTGCAAAAGAAATTGCGCGTCCTGCCATTCCTGCTCTGCCGGTTCTTCCAATACGGTGAACATAATCTTCCGCGTTATCTGGTAAATCAAAGTTAATAACTCAT
>VMFF01000036.1 GCA_007375915.1 Candidatus Doudnabacteria bacterium Gr01-1014_77 | reverse complement strand
ATATCAGCAACATCATTTGGCTGAAACTTACCTACTCTTGCAATGACCATTGCAACATTAGTGCTGTAATCCCCAAAATTCTCTTTTGGAATATCAAAATTAAAAGAAGGCAAAGCTGATATTTGCCCGTTATCAAACATGCTCCCTAAAACCTCTGATAGAAGCTTTGATAAATACCTTTTCATATCTCAAATTATACCATAAACTACTAGTAAGGAAGTTATGAAAATACTAATAAACAACAGGAAAGCAAGCTTTGATTATGCCATTTCAGATGAAATGGTTGCTGGTTTAGTATTGTCAGGATCTGAAGTTAAAAGCCTCAAAGCAGGGCAAGCTTCATTAAAAGGAGCATATATTTCAATACGAACCAACCCAAAACCAGAGGCATTCCTTGTTAAAGCACACATTACTCCTTACAAATATGCTGGTAATGCTAAAAACGCTGATCCTGAAAAAGACAGAAAATTACTGTTAAACAAACACGAGATTAACTCTTTAATTGGAAAAGAAAAAGGAACAACAATAATTCCGCTCGAAATCTTTGTAGGTAGAAAAGGGTTAGTGAAGATTAAGATTGGGATTGGAAAAGGAAAAAAGAAATACGACAAAAGAAGTAGTATAAAAAAGAGAGAGGTTGAAAGAAGAATTAAACGACAAGAAGACTAACATGTTAAAAGAAACATCTGGCGTTGAAAATGGTGAACATGAACAATATGAATACTTAACTCAAAGAAGTCCTGAGTTTGAAGAAGCACTTTCTGGTATTAACCTTGATTTAATGCGTCGCTTAATACAAGAAGAAGCTGAAAAGTGCGGAAGAGAAAAAGGAAGCTCCTTAAACTTCTTAGAAATGCCAAGGATTGGTGAGATAGAGACAAGATCAAAAGATGATTCTGTCCCAATTTCTTTCTATGATTCTTCAACCAATGAAATACAGGTAGACTTTACTGGAATGGAACAGCAAGCTGAAAGACAAAATCCTTTCTTAAGCAAAGAGGGATTCAAAGCATATCTTGTTGCTGTACTAACCCACGAACAATTACATGCTGCAACAGAACTACAAGCTCTAGGATATGTTGGATACCAACACTTCACAAGCTACCAAGTTTGGAATGAAGGTGTAACTGAAAAACTTGCTCGTGAATTAACTGGCAAATACTTTAAATCCTCTGCAGATTTTCAGAAGATAGACCAAGCAAAAAGCTACAACTATGAAAGCGCAGTTTTGTTAATAGACGCAGTGATCGCAAAAATATCAGAACAAACAGGCTTTGACCAAGAAACAGTCTGGAACGCAATCAAAAGAGGAATGTTTGAAAACACAAGCCTTGAAACAAAAGAACTCCAAGAGCTACTAGATGGAACATTGCCAATAGACTTCTTCAAAAAACTAAGAACAATGAGCACAACAAATGAAGCAGAAATTCATGAGCGAGTAGAGCATTTAAACCAAGGAACCATACAAAAAATAGTTGGAAAACTTGTTAAACTCCTGCGCTTAGACAGACCTACTGAGACTCGTAAAGCCGCTTAAAAACAGCCAAATATTGCTTCCTAATGCCCTCCACTCTCCCAACCTCTATAACCTCATCATTGTAAGAGGCTGCTGAAACCGTGTAGTTAAAACTACCTGAAGCATATGCTTTGTCTGTAACCAACATCTTTAAATGCATCAATCCACTTTCTTTAACCGGAATCTTTAAAACGATCCCGTATTTTTTTAACTTTTTAACCCATGGCTTTTCCTCAGGTATATCAATCTGATTAGCATCTAAAACACCAACAACTTCTAGCCCTCTAAGCTTTGCCGCAATCAAAGCATTAACAATATTCTCCTTAGTTATTGTGTACACTGCAAAATACACAAACTTTCGAGCAGCTTGTATTTCAGAAACCAAAGCTTCGTCTATCTTGTCATCTTTAGAATACAAAACCTTTGTTTGTGCATAACCATTCTCTAATAGTCTTTCACGAAAAGAAAGGTTTTGATTAAACAAGAACCAAAAAACAAAAGACAAACAAAAAATGATTGTATAACGAAAAAATCTGGACATGAATCCAGATTAACACAACAACATTAAATATATATTAACTATTGAACAATATTAGTTGGAACCGGCTTTTTCTTTAATACTTCCAAAAAATTCTTTTTTTCACGAGCGCCTTTTAACATACGGATTGTTTGATCATCAACTGATTCTGCTAATGCATACTGTTGGTCAACAAAACTGTTGTAAGCAATGTAAAAAACAGAGCCACCAGCAAGAACAAACAAAAGAGATATGACAATTGTAACGCGACTTAAAAACATAAGTGAATCATAGAGGAAAAAAACAATACATGCAAAAAACATATCCACAAACACCAACGCCCGCCGATTCCTCGAAAGGAACCGAAACGGGCGTCTTGGGGTCACCACGGAACTACTGGAAGCGAACTTACAGTGTTCGCCACGATCCAGAACCCGAAGATCCCAGCCAGGCAAATCACAACCTGTATCACCTGGAAGAGAAGCTTCGAAAAGAAAGCTCTCGTGAACATCACTCCTCCTGTGGTTTGCGACGGCCTACAGTATACAATCGCCATTGGTTGTCTTGAGAACGTCTTGCGGTCCAGTGCCATGTACCGTTCCACCAAAAGAACCAACCAAAGTTCTCGTGGCTCTGGATCACGGCGCTGTCTACTGTTACAACCTTGATCTGTCTAAGCTGCGACTTAGACCTCGTGAACCGCGGTTGGCTCTTGTTCCTGCAGGCTCTTGAAAGATCAGCCTTAACAGAATCAAGAACAGTGCCAGCAAAGAACCATGCAAGCTTGGCTCCTGCTGCTGAGTCACAGGGGTTCTCAGCTAGTACTGGTCGCAACTGCAAGACACTGAACACAAGCCATTCGAGCTCAACCCTTGCCGAAGCAGTGTCAAACCCAACAACTTCTGTCTTGCAAGTGAGACAGTCAGCCTTTCTGCTACCTTGCCCCTGAAGGGTCAAAGCAAACAGAGCGATACTGACAAACTGCAACAAAATCCGCTGCATCTGGCCCTCCATGGTTTGGGAATACATCAAATCGCGGATTGAATCAAATTAACACAAAAATAGAATGCGGTCAAAACAAAAATACCCCAAAGAAATCTTTGGGGTATTTAAAGTTTTTCTGCTTACTTAACTTCTATGCTTTGGGCAGTCATATCATCTGAAACCATAACAATGACAAACTGCTTTGCTTTCAAATCTGAAAGTGGAATTTCAACATTATCAGACATAATCACAGTTGATGCAGAAGTGTATACTATTTGCTGTTCTCCTGAATTATCATTCAAAGTGATTTCATTTCCATCAATACTTGCAATTGTTCCAGCAATTCTCTGTCCTGCAAATACACCAGCCTTACCAAATGAGTACATCATATTAGCGCCAGGCATTGATGATGTACTAAAGCCCTTAGTAATCATCATTCCGTTATTTCCAAAAGTTGCTCTAAAACCAGAGCTGTACATACCAACTCCAATACCAATCTTAAACACTAACAAAATTATTAAAGCTAAAAACAAAATCTTAGCAATACGCCAAAATGGGTTTCTGTGAAAGAAACCATGATTGCCACAGCAATACTTTCCGTCGCAATAGCAGGAATCATTTTTTGTATTTTTTTCCATATTTTTCCTTTGTTTCATTATGTTTTTAATATATCAATATATTAACACTTTTAAAGCAAAAAACAAATACTCTATTTAATCCTAACACTCTTAATATTTACAAACTCTCTAATACCATAACTTGAAAGCTCTCTACCATATCCAGAGCGTTTAATGCCTCCAAACGGAAGTCTTGGATCTGATTTAACAGGAGTATTAACAAAAACACTTCCTGCATCAATTTCTCTTGTTGCTTTCTTTGCTAAAACCATATCCTTTGTCCAAACCGAAGCTCCAAGCCCAAACTCAGTGTCATTTGAAATACTAACAGCCTCTTCAAAACCGCGGTCTTCTTTTGAATCATCAAAAGAGATTATTGCCAAAACAGGACCAAAAGTTTCTTGATCATAAACCGGCATACCCTTTTTAACATTAGTTAAAACTGTTGGAGCATAAAAATACCCAACATCACCAATCCTCTTTCCTCCAACCTCTAACTTTGCACCTAAAGCAACGGATTCTTGAACCTGTTTTTCAATCTCTTTTAAAATCTGCTCTGTTGCTAAAGGACCAACATCAACACTTCTATCACTAGGATCTCCTACCTTTAACTTAGATATTTCCTCAACAACACCTTTTGTAAATTTCTCAACAATGCTTTCTGCAACTATGAATCTCTTAGCAGAAATACAGCTTTGTCCTGTGTTGTTTTGAAGTCTTGCAGAAACAGCTTGTTTAACCGTGCTTTCTAAATCAGCATCTGCAAACACAACAAAAGGATCACTACCTCCAAGTTCTAAAACAGCTTTCTTAATCTCAGAAGCAGCTATTGAAGCAACACTTGCTCCTGCTTTTTCACTTCCTGTTAAAGTAACAGCCTTAACCCTGTTATCCCGTATTATCCTCTCTGTTCTTTCAGAAGAAACCAATAAGGTTTGAAAAACACCGTCAGGAAAACCAACAGCTTTAAAAGATTCTTCAATTGCTAAAGCACACTGAGGAACATTAGACGCATGCTTTAACAAAGCAACATTACCTGCCATCAAAGCTGGTGCTGCAAAACGATATACTTGCCACAAAGGAAAATTCCAAGGCATAACTGCTAAAACAATTCCCAATGGATCAAAAGCAACGTATGCTTCTGAATCATCTGTAACCACAGCTTCATCTGAAAGCATTTTCTCTGCATTCTCAGCATAATACTCGCAAACCAACCCGCACTTAGCAGCGCTTGTTTCTGAACTTGAAATTGTTTTTCCCATTTCCAAAGTCTGCAAAGAACCAAGCTTCTCCTTGTTTTCAACCAAATATGTTCCAAGCTTCATCATTAAATCAGCTCGTTCTTTAAAAGTTGTTTTTCTCCAAACCTTAAAAGCGTTTTCTGCTAAAGCAAGTTTTTGCTCTAACTCTTGATCAGTTATCTCTTTAAACTCTTTTACAACCTCTCCGGTTGCTGGATTTAGTGTTTGTATAGCCATAACTTTTTAATTAAAGATCACAAGTCTTTTCTTTTAATTCCTTGTCAAAAACTAAAACATTTTCTGTGTAATCAATTGGACAATCAATAACATGAACACCACCATCTAAGAAAGCTTTTTCTAAAGCAGGTTTTAATTCCCCTGCCTCTTTAATTTGAATCCCTTTTGCACCAAAGCTTTCTGCAAACTTAACAAAATCCGGATTATTAAAATCTAATCCAAAATTAGTTAAACCATCAGACTCTTGCTTCCATTTAATCATACCATAACCATTATCATTTAAGATCAAAACAACAAGATCA
This sequence comes from Candidatus Doudnabacteria bacterium Gr01-1014_77, assembly GCA_007375915.1. Lineage (GTDB taxonomy): Bacteria > Patescibacteriota > Doudnabacteria > UBA920 > VMFF01 > VMFF01. The sequence goes on along the minus strand of VMFF01000036.1, from coordinate 2,134 downwards.
AGATTCAAACGCTTGGCTGTTTCAAGCTCAGATGATGACATCATAAACCCACCATCACCAACAACTGCTAAAACCTTTTTCTCTGGATTTAACATTTTAGCAGCGACCGCAGAAGGCAATCCTGCTCCCATTGTTGCCAAAGCATTATCAAGCAAAACACTGTTTTGTTCTCTTGCAAAGAAACCTCTAGCAATCCAAAGTTTGTACATTCCATTATCCAAACATAAAATCCCAGAATCAGCTCCTGAAAAGATTTCTTGTAATTCAGCAACAATTCTTTGGGGTTTTAAAGGAAAAGAAGTACTATCAGATTTTTCTGTTATCTGTTTTCTCATCTTCAAAGCAATTCTCTCATAATATTGAAGATCCCAGGATTCTTGCTCTCTTTTGCTTGGAATCATAATGACAGGGGGTTTTTCAACAGTGTCATGACCAATACATAAAATTAAATCAGAACGCTCTAAAGCACAGTGCACATAATCATCAGCACTTAAAGCTGTTGTACCTAAATAGCTTGGAGACATCTCATCTAACACACCTTTGCCCATTTGAGTTGTAACAAAAGGAATCTTTGTTTTTTCAATGAAAGCAGAAAGTTCCGTATGAATACGTTTTCTATTAGCTCCAGCAGCAATCAAAACAACAGGATGCTTCGCACTTTGAATTAATTCAACAGCTCTTAAAATACTTTCCTTACTTGGAGCTTCTCTGTAAGGTTTAATGTTTGATCTACAGTCAACATCACCAACAACTTCTTCTGAAGCAATGTCTTCTGGCAATTCTAAATGTGTAGCACCAGGCCTTTCTGTTTCAGCAATCTCAAAAGCTTTTCTAACAAGTTGGGCAGCAACAGAGGGATCATCAATTCTCGCAGTCATCTTAGTTAAAGGCTTCATCATAGATACAACATCAATGATCTGAAAACGTCCTTGTTTGCTTTTACGAACTGGTTTTTGACCGGTAATAACCAAAAGAGGCATACCACCAAGCTGAGCATATGCAACACCTGTAACAAGATTTGTTGCTCCAGGACCAAGCGTTGATAGTGCAACACCGGCTTTTCCTGTTAAGCGTCCAAATGTAGCTGCCATGAAAACAGCAGCTTGTTCATGCCTTGTAACAACAAGCTTAATAGATGAGGTTCTTAAGGCTTCCAAGAAAGCAAGATTCTCTTCTCCAGGAATACCGAAAACATATTTAACACCCTGTTCTTCAAGGCATTTTACTAATACTTCTGCTGTGGTCATAGAGATATATTACATAAAAGGAGGGAACAAAAAAAGGATGCCCACCAAACATCCCTATTAGCCCCTCTTTTGGCCCCGTCCCAGAAACTGGGACGGGATCTGCTTTCCTCCGTTACTGCTGTTCTGCTATTACTTCCCGCAACGCACGTCGTGCACGGACCAGACGCATCTTCAAAGCTCCGACATTAATACGAAGCAGTCTCGCAGCCTCGTTGTAGGAGCGCCCCTCAAAGTGCACGATGACAAAAGTCCTCCGAATGCCATCAGGCAAACTTCCCAAGCGCGCCATTACTCGATCCATCTCTTCGTTGTAAATGAGCTCCTCCAGCGGATCCATCGAAGGATGCGCTGGGCACCATTCTTCAAACTCGAAACATGGCGGATGAGTCTCGCAGTATTTGTATTCACCCTTCTTGAACTGATCCTTGAAGATGTTGCGCAGGATCGTGCCAGCCCATCCGCGAAAGCTGCCGCGACCACTGAAGGTATCTAGGCTGCGCAAAATCTTCAACCAGCACGTCTCAGAAATTTCTTCCGCAGCGTCTGAATCACCCCCAACAAGCTGGAAGGCAAACTCAAGCAAGGACTTGCGGTTTCTGTTGTAGAGCTCCTTGAAAGCGAACTCATCACCAGCAAGAAATCTCTGCACCAGCTCCTGATCGCTTGCTCCCAAAACCATAGCGTCGGGGCTGCGAACACTTACAGAACGCTTTGCCATCGCGCCTCCACGCTAAGGGAAAGGAACCTGCTAACACCTAGATTATTTCACCTCATGGAGAATAGGTCAAACAAAACGAAACACCCGCAAGGTTATTATCCTTGAACGGGCGTTGTTTCGTTCGTACGCATCTGGTGGAGTCGCTTGATTCCTCCAATCGCGGTAAAAA
>VMFF01000035.1 GCA_007375915.1 Candidatus Doudnabacteria bacterium Gr01-1014_77 | reverse complement strand
CCTCTTCTGACAATATCTGAAACAATTTTGATAGCGTTTTCCTGTCCTATGATTCCTTTTTCTAACTCTGTCTCAAGGTTTTTTAGTAATTTGCTGTCATCTGAGTTTAGCGAAGCACTTGGGATTCCAGTTTTTTCAGCAAAAACTTCTGCTACATCTTGTTTGTTTAGTTCTTTTGAGGCGCCAGTAATTTTTGCAAAAGCTAAAGCCTCATCAAGCATATGAATTGCATGTAGCGGTGATTTCTTTTCTGAAACTACTTTTCGTGAAAGTTCAACCACAGATTTTAAAGCCTCTTTTTGTATATTAATTTGATATTCTTTTTCAAAAGCAGGACATAGAGATTCAAGGATTTGAAGTGTTTCTTTAGAATCGCTTTCTTTTAAGGAGATTTCTTCAAAGTTTTGGAAGAATGCTGTATTTTGTTCAAGGAGTTTTTGGTATTTGTTTTCATTGATAGTTATACAAAGACGTAGATCATTCCTTTCTAGGAATGCTTCAAATATTTGATTTAGTTCAAATGATTTGCTTTCTGGGATTATGTTTTCAAAATCATCAATGAAGACAATTGTATCAGATGGTAAGCTTTTAAAAGCACCATTTAAGAAAGCAACAGCTTCTGAGATATTTGCACCATTAAGGTATTTCTTTATATTACTACTGTCTAGTTTAGATAGTGTTGTTTTTTCAAACCCAGTTATTGTCTCTTTTGAGATTTGGTAAGCAAATCCTTCTAGCAAAGCTGTTTTTCCTGTTCCACTTGCTCCAGTAATTAAACAGTTGTTGTTGTATTGTCTTTTTAATGTTCTTGCAATTCGACGCAATTCAGTATCACGGGCAATGACATTGCCAATGGTTTTTCGTTTGGTCTCAGTTTTTAAGTCGTAGTATATCATTTAGATTATGCTGCCATTTTTTCTAATTCTTGTATTAATGCCGCTGGAAGACCAGTGCTGTCGTTTTGAGGAGGGGAATATCTTATAGAGTTGTTTCCTGAGAGTTTTTCATGAGCACGACGAAGTTCTTGGATTCTTCTAATTTCAGTAATTGCAGCTTGAGCCTTTTGCGCTAGTTGTTCTCTTTGTCTGGTAAAGTTTTGTTTAGAGTCCTGTTTTTCAGCAGGTTTTATGACCGGACTCTTTTCTCGTTTTGAGGTTTGGATTGTTTCTGTTTCACTTGTTTCAGTGGTTACTTTACGTTCTAGCGTTGTTGCTTGTTCAACACTTGCTGAAGAAAATGGTTTTTCAGCTGTTTGTGCAATATCTAACTTAGCGGGTTTTTCAGAGATGACCGTTGTTTTTACGTTCGCGTCTTGCTTGATAATAGGGGGTTTTACTATTGCTGGGGTTGTTTCAGTATTTATAGCTTGTGGTTCTGTTTGTGTTAGTTCAACCGCAGCTTCTGGCTTTGAATTATCGGTTTGAATAGCTTTGATCGTTTCTAATGGTTTTAATTTAACAACAATTTCTCCTTTTTCTGTTATTTCAATATCAGGTGCATCTGGTGTAGGTTCATCTGGAGTTTCTGGGCTGTTTTCAGTTTTCAAGACAGGGGCTGGGGAGGAAGTTATTTTTTCGACTATTTTTGGTGGTAGAGATGTTGCCGTATTTGGAGACACTTCAGTTATTGGCTGTGTGCGCTCTCTTGTATACACAGGTGATGTGATTGAATTATCAACGGCTATTCTAGTAATTTGTATGCCTTCTAGCTTATCCACAGAAATATCTTGGTGTTGTTTTTCTTGTTTCGGTGCTTTAGGTGTTTTGTCTAGATGCGTTACAGCTTCGTCTTTTGTTATACGATCCGCGGATACTTCTTTAATGTTGGTGATTATTGTTTGAACGTCTCTAATTTCTTCAGTTACAACTGAATGATCTTGGATTTCTGGTATTGCCTCTGCTATTGTTATTGCTGACTTTGCTTTTTCTTTTGATGCTACACTGGTGCTTTTAGAAACATCAGCTGGTACTTCAGTGTTTGCTCCTTCTGTGCTTGGTGTGACTTGCTGAGTTGTTTCAGCTTTTACAATCTTTAATCCTTGCTGGAAAAATGAAAGTGTTCGCATTTCTGGTTTTGTTGTACGTGTTTCTATGGTAGCTGTGTCTCGTATTTCTAAAGTAATCCCTGTTTCTTTTGAAATTTTTTCAGCAGCAGGAGTTTGCAGGGTTTCTACGATTGGCTTAGGTTCAATTTTCGTATATACAAACGAATTATCCACAGTCGCTATTTCATGAGATTCATCGTCAACCTTTTCAGATGGTATTTCTTGCTCTGGATCTATGACTGCAGTCAGGGTTTCAAATTCTTTATGTTTGTGTTCTGTTTGAGTTACATTACCGTCTTTGTCTAAACAGAGTTCTGTGACATAGATCATATCACCATTTTCGTTGTGGCAGGGGATTTGAACATACCCTTGCGTGTAGACTTGCTCTATATATTGTTTGTATTCATCTCTACTGATGGAACCAGGGGCGGTTGCTTCGCCATCTTTAAAGGATTCAAGTCTTCCAGAACCACCTTCGACTTTTATATCTATTTCTCCATTAGTATTTTTGAAAAGCCTGAGAGTTGAATATTCTCTGCTGAATGAATGTGTAGTAGACAACGCTTCTCTTTGGGCTGCTATGTTTTGAGCAATTTGCGCCTCTTCTTCGGGGGTTCTATCTTTAGGTTTAACTAAACCTTCGTGAGTACCATTTTTTACTGAGTCAGTTTCTTGTGATCCAAATATTTCTTCAGCAGTTTTCTCTCCACGTTGAAAAGCATCGGTAAGATCCTGTGCGTCCTCAGGATCGATTCCTTGTTCGATCAAGCGATTGTAAGTTTCGAGAACATTATTATGACCTTCGCCCTCGTTGCATAATCCTTGTTTTGCAATTATGCACCAATCTTGGCATCCTGGTTGTTGTTCTTGTACTGCCTTTGTTTCAGAGCTCATAGATATTAAAATTAAAAAACACCTTCGATGCAGGAGTATAGTAGGTGTTAATCTAAACTATTTTCCTGCTCGGGAAAATTGATTTGTTTGGTATCTGACTTATCGCTTTTAAGCGAATTACAGTTGCGGCACAGTCCCGGAATCTCACCGGACTTCCCAAATATGTTTTAAAAGAAACTCGTGTATCTATACTAACCCTGTAATAGGGGATTGTCAAACAAAACAAAGCCCCGCAACTTTGCGGGGCTTTTTAAGACACACGGACTGTCGGCTTACCAACATCAGAATATTATTTTTTGTCTTTCGTGTCAATTTGTGGAGATAATGGGACTCGAACCCATGGACGTCGGATGGTAAGCCGACATTCCGCTAACCTGCTATCCCCACGTTACTATTAATACGCAAAAAAGATTAAATATTCATTAGAAAAAAATTAAACCCGAGGTTGTACTCGGGCTTAATGCGTATATATTTGTTAGAACAATTCCTTTAATCCACTTTCGTTGTTTATGTGTTCTACAGTTATTAGTCTTACAAAGTATCTTTTACTCAATTCCTTTAGTTCAGAAACAACATCATCAGGCAGGCGATAGGGGGTAATCCAAATGCTATTTTGCCAGCGCTTAAATCCTAGTTGTTTTAGCTTTGTTCTTAGATAGTCTCTCACAGCTCTTTTGTTTTCAGGGATATCAAAGATAATCATTTTCCATTTACCATCTCGCTCTCTTTTGAAAGTATCTAATGAAGCAATTCCTTTGTCAGAAGCTCTCAAATATTCAAGATCTTTTAACTTGTATTTTTCCAGGTAACCGCGCTTTTCTAATTGATAGATATGGGTGTAGATCTTGCGATATGACTCGTGTTTGTAGAAATGCTTGATAAACGAGTAAACGTTAATTTTGCCCTGCTCACGAATCTTTTCAAGCAACTTGAGTGTTTTCTGGCTTAAAACCTGTGACATGCGTTTTTTGAACTCCTTTTGTGGTTAATTTTGTTTGTATTTGGCCGTATTTTTTGTTTCAAAGCAAATTCGGCTTAACTAACACCTGTATGATATTACATTTGACCGTCGTTCGTCAATAGTACGTAATCTATCACCACAGGTTATCCACTAAGACGCTTTACAAAACAAAGCATTATTTCCGTAAAGTTATATTTTGCTCTTCGAACGTAGTAATTTTTTTAATCATCATTTTTCATATGTTCATTGATTGAAAAGGAAGAATAGTATTACAACAAAATATGATATTGTAATAATTTTATGAAATTATGTATGAAAAAAATGTTCCTCAAAAATGATTTTGTTTCATATACCATGTTTCTAGGCTTATTCACAACTTTTTGAGTGATTTAATCTTCCAATTTTTCACTCAAATTGTTAAAATAATTGTAGATAAATTGTTCATCTCTTGATCCAGAGGTTTTCCGAAAATCGCCAACAAATCCTAGAAAATTGAAACAAAAAGCAAGAACAAAAGTGTCAGAAAAAAACAAAATAAAAAAAACAAATACTCTTAAAGAAGAAGATCTTGAAAAAGATCTTTTGTCCGTTAATGAGGTATCTGAGCAAACTGGCTATCACAGAGACTATGTTACATATCTTGCGAGAACTGGAAGACTCAAAGCAAGCAAGATTGGAAATAACTGGGTAATTGCGAAAAGTGATCTTCAAGCGTACAAGAATTCAAGACTCGGACAAGAAGCTGGTCTTTCTGATTCTGAAGAATCTACATCTACAAAAGTCGAAGTTAATACAAAGCAGAAATTAGAACAGCTTCGCACCGAGGTTATTGATTCTCAAATCGTCGAACAGACATCACTGCTTAAGAAAATTAGCAGTGCAGTAGAAAAGCTTTCAGGTGTTGCTGCGGCGCCTGTTGTTCCTGTTGTAAAAGTTGAACCAGAGAAAATCTTAAGCAAAGAGCTAGATCAAAAGTTTGAAAGTTTTCAAACAACTTTCAAAAAAGAAGTTGCTGATTTAATCTCAGCAAAAAAAGAACCAGTCACAGACGAAGGTGCTTTGTATCACACACCAACAACTGCTTTTGGAAAAATTATAAACTCTGTAACCACCCATCTTTCTAAAACAAAAAATGGTTCAAGTGTTGGTGCAAAATATTTAACAGCAGCGTTAGCAATCATTGCATTAGTCTTAGCTGGTGGAATAATTTACAACGCACAGTTAGCTACAAAGAAAATTGCGGATTTAAAAAATGAACCAACAAAAATAATCTATGATCCAGGAACTCCTTCGGTTGTAAAATATTATGGCAAAGAACCAATTCCTGAAGAACAAAAAACTCCAGTAAAAAATGAAACAGGATTAGCAACTGGAACAGGAACATTAACAGGAACAAAAATTATTTATGTGCAGAGCGGTAAACCAGGTCCTGCTGGACCAAGAGGTGCACAAGGTGTTCCTGGAGTTGCAGGTCCTGCTGGAGAAAAAGGAGCTGATGGAAAAGATGGTTTAGCTTGGGCAGGAAATCCTGTCCCTCCTTGGCTATATGCACCAGCCCCTATTCCAAGCACAACATCAACTCCTCCAACTACAATCTTTAGTGCAACAGACCTTTCAACAACACGATTCATTGCTTCAACAGCAACAATTGATGATTTAACCATAACAAACAACGCTAATTTTAACGGTGCTTTAAAGGTCTTAACACACAATCAACCACAGCTAACAATCGGATATGATGCAGGTAACCAGTGGTATGCCACTACTACATCAACAGGGGCAACAACCTTTACTTTTAAGGGTACAAGCCCAAGCGCAACGTTTAAACCTACAGTTGATTCAACAACTGCATTTAACTTCACAACCTCAACTGATCTTCCTGTTTTGACGATTGATACTCTAAACAAAAGAATTGGTATAGACAACGCAACACCAACAAGTGTTTTGGATATCTTACAAACTGCTGATTCAAAATCTCAGGTCATATTAAACAACACATCAAATACAGCAAGTGGTAGCGCTGAGTTTTTAGTTCAAGCTGCAGCAGTTAGTACTTCTTTGGG
>VMFF01000034.1 GCA_007375915.1 Candidatus Doudnabacteria bacterium Gr01-1014_77 | reverse complement strand
TGACTCGGTGCTGGATATGGTCGTCACGGAGTACCTGTACACTCATTATCCTGATGCAGAAGGTATCTTAACCAATCTTCGTAGCGCGATAGTAAACTTCAGGAACCTTGGAAGGATCGCAAGGCAGCTCGGATTGGACTCTTACCTGATGATGGCGCGAGGAGAAGTACAAAATAATGGTAGGGCTCGTGAAGTGATTTTGGCCAACTGCATCGAGGCAGTGATCGGGGCTATCTATCTTGATAGCGGGTTCCGAATCGCTGAAACTTTCATCAGAGATAAAATCCTGGTGGAGTTGCCCAAGATTATTGCCGAGGGGAAGGATGTTAGTGTCAAAAGCAAACTCCAAGAGATGATCCAGTCTGAACTTGCAGTAACGCCGACCTACAAGGTCTTGGCTCAGGATGGGCCTGATCATGACAAAACCTTCCTTGTCAGTGTGATGGTGGGCGAAAGACCGATAGGCTTTGGCAAGGGCGCATCAAAGCAAGAGGCGGAGTTTTCTGCCGCTAAAGATGCGTTAGGCGGAAATACTTGGAGATCTTTTCCACTCCCTTAACTTTCACCTGCGACGGAGATCAGTATGAAAGAAACGCGCGGATTGAAGCGCGGACAAATACTGGACACCGCCAGTTCAGGTGCTCAGTTTACACAACCCGCGAAGGATCTCATCACGAGGTGTTTGGATGATATCAACTCATTTCCACCACTTCGGGTTGCTGAGGTAACCGAGCTCGTTCGTCGAGTCAAGGAAAAAAACGATTCAGACGCTCGTGATAAGCTAGTTGTTCACAACTTACGACTGGTTGTATCGGTAGCAAAATCCAGACAGTTCAAAAACCGAGGTCTTGGTTTTCTGGATCTGATCCAAGAAGGAACTTTGGGTCTTATGCGTGCTATCGAAAAGTACAATCCCTCCTTTGGCACTAAGCTCTCGACCTATGCTGTACATTGGATCAAACAGAGTATAAGTCGAGCGATACAGGATCGAGGCGCTACTGTCCGATTACCAGTGCATGTTCAAGAATTTCGCAGAAAGGTCCGGAAAGTATTGCGCCTTCGGTTCCAACAAACAGGTAAAAGGTCTGATGCTGCTGAAATCGCTGAAGTACTTGGTTGCTCAGCGCTGGAAGTCGCTCAAGCCTTAATTGAGACAGATGGCAATACTTTGTCGCTCGATGAGCCTATCGGGGACGAAAGCAAAGGAAAATCGGGAACTCTGGGATCAACAATTCCAGACACATCGCAGTTTGACGCACTGGACTTGGTTATTGCTCGAGAAACTTTTGACGAAACCTATACCAAGGTAGGTATACTGGTTTCTAAGCTTAAGTTTCTCAAAACACGTGACCGAAAGATATTCGAGATGCGTTACGGTTTGAACCAGCGTTGGCTACTTAAGAAACTTGAGGAAGTAGGAGACCTCTTTAGCTTATCGCGACAGAGGGTGTGCCAAATCGCAGCCGATACATGGAAAGGATTGGCGTCGCAAGGTTTCAAAGAGGGGGAGAATTGGCTAACAGAACAAGTTGATCTTTTGAGGATATTAGCTGAAATACTCAATGTTGAGTCCTCAGAAACGCTACTCAACTCCAGTCGTCAGCCAAGTCCGCAACCCATCCTAATCCCTGTGGATTTAGAGGTTCAGCCTAAGAGCGAGAGGTTGATAAAGCTAACTGACAAGCCAAGGGAAGAAAACCGTGTTACAAAAAACCCTGGCAAGCTAGTTGTGCGACCTAAACGTCTGATATATATGACGTTACAAGAAGCTTCTGTGGCCGCACGCGCTCTAGGGATACGCAACTCAAGTGATTACCAAAAACGCTACAAGGAGGACAAAAAACTACCTTCCTGCCCACAGTACACCTACCAAGGTTTCATGGGCTGGGAAAGTTTCCTTGAAGAGTCATATGTGGATACCCGCATATACCCTATCTCGGGAATAAAAAAAGAAGAGATCAATACTAGGTATAGGGCGAGAGCCTCGGCCTAAGGAGATCTGGACCCACGCCTTCGGCGAACCCGAAGGCGTCCATCCTTAGCACATCACACTGTGGTGTTTTGAGGAGAGGACATTCTATTCTCCTAAAAAAATTTTAAGCAATAAGCATATTTCTATATGAACGTTCATGAGCATCAAAAGCAGTTTATTGATTTTAAAGAAATTTTCTCCTGACCCTATGCCGCACAAGGCTTTGACATTTTGCTTGGATGGTCGTATAATTAGACACGTATATCATTTCGATATCAATTAATTAATCACTAAACACGGAGTAACCCATCGCACGGGTGAAAGAGCAGTGAGGTTCCAATCCCACGCCACCGTCTTTAGAAAGGATAAGTAGAGTGCCTACAATAAATCAGTTGGTGCGCCGAAAGCGTTCCCCGCTCAAGAGCAAATCCAAAACTCCTGCTCTAGAACGACGTATTAACGTAATAAAAGGACAGACCGTATGGCGTCCAAGCCCTTTTATGCGTGGAGTTTGTTTAAAGGTCTATACAACCACACCAAAGAAACCAAACTCAGCTTTGCGTAAGATCGCAAAGGTTCGTTTGACTAATGGTATGGAAGTTTTAGCCTACATCCCAGGAATCGGACATAATTTACAGGAACACTCTGTTGTTATGATTCGAGGTGGAAGAGTTAAAGATCTTCCTGGTGTTAGATATCACATAGTTCGAGGAAAACTCGATACTCTTGGCGTTGATGGTCGCAAACGCAGCAGAAGTAAATATGGAGTAAAGAAATCATAAACATATGCCAAGAAAAGCACGTTCAGTAAAGCGTCATCCAGCAAACCCAGATCCAAAATTTGGTAATGCTAAATACGGTAAATTCATAAACTACTTAATGCAACGCGGAAAGAAAAATGTTGCTCAAAAGATTTTCTACATGGCTTTAGAAGAAGTCTCAAAGAAAATGTCTACTGCAGAACAACCAGTAGAGGGTAAGCAGATATTTGAACAAGCACTAAGAAACATTGCTCCTTTAGTTGAAGTTAAAGGCCGTAGAATCGGTGGTGCAAACTACCAGGTTCCAATGGAAGTTGTTGAACCAAGAAAAACCGCTATTGGAATGAAGTGGTTAATTGCAGCAGCTCAAGCAAGAAAAGGTGCTCCTATGTATCAAAAACTCGCTTCTGAAATTATGGACGGATACAACAAGATTGGCTCCGCTATAAAGAAGAGAGAAGATACACACAGAATGGCTGAAGCAAACAAAGCTTTTGCGCATTTTGCTAAATTCCAAAGAAGATAATATATAAATAAATGCCTAGAGAATATTCAATAGATACAACAAGAAATATCGGAATTATCGCGCACATTGATGCGGGTAAAACCACAATCACCGAAGGAATCTTGTATCAGACCGGTGTTACACATAACATTGGTGCGGTTCATGAAGGTGAAACTGTTACTGATTGGATGGAACAAGAAAGAGAGCGCGGTATTACAATTACTGCTGCTGCTGTTACTTGTTTTTGGAAAGGTAACAAAATAAACATCATCGATACCCCAGGACACGTTGACTTCACAGTTGAAGTCGAGCGTTCTTTACGTGTATTAGATGGCGCCTGTGTTATCTTTGACGGTAAAATGGGTGTTGAACCTCAATCTGAAACAGTTTGGAGACAAGCTGATAAATACGGCGTACCTAGAATCTGTTTCATTAACAAGATTAACCAAACAGGTGGAGATTTTTACAAGTCCTTAGATTCAATCCACAAACGTCTTTCACCAAATGCATTTCCAATTCAATTACCAATTGGTTTTGAAAAAGACATAAATGGTGTTGTTGACCTTATTAAGATGAAAGCATACACCTACGCTGATTTTCATGACAAGACTTTAACAGAAAGTGAAATTCCTGCTGACATGCTTGAAAAAGCAAAGCAGTACAGACACCAACTTATCGAAAAGCTTGTTGAATCAGATGACGTGTTAATGGAAAAATATCTTTCAGGTGCTGAGCTTTCTGAAGAAGAAATTCTTTCAGGATTACGCAAAGCAATCATTGCTGGAAATATGTTTGCAGTATTAGGCGGAGACGGTCGTGGAGTTATTGTTCATAAATTACTTGATGCAGTTAAGGATTTCTTGCCATCTCCTTTGGAAAAATCACACATCATTGGTGTTGATCCAAAAGTAAAAGAAGCAGACGTAGAAGGTGCAGACAAGATTGTTAGAAAACCAAGCGATGAAGAACCATTCACAGCTCTTGCATTCAAGATTGCAACCGATCCTTTCGTTGGTAAGCTCGCTTTCTTTAGAGTTTATGCAGGAAAGCTTGCTGCTGGTTCATATGTCTTAAATACTCGTTCAGGAAACAAAGAACGTGTTGGTCGTATTGTCTTGATGAAAGCAAATGACAGAGAAGACGTTAAAGAAGTTTATGCTGGTGATATTGCTGCTTTGGTAGGGCCAAAAGACACATTCACAGGAGATACTCTTTGTGATGTTGATCATCCAATTCGTTTAGAAAGCATTAAATTTGCTGAGCCAGTTATTTCCATGGCTATTGAGCCTAAGACAAAAGCAGACCAAGAAAAAATGGGTATTGCTTTAAACAAGCTTGGTGAAGAAGACCCAACCTTCCATATTAAAGGTGACGAAGAAACAGGACAAACAATCATTTCAGGAATGGGTGAATTACACCTTGAAATTATTGTTGATCGTATGAAGAGAGAATTTAAGGTTGAAGCAAACGTTGGTAAACCACAAGTTGCTTACAAAGAAAAGTTTAAGAAAACTATTGAATCAGAAGGTAAGTTCATTAAGCAGTCTGGTGGTAAAGGACAATACGGTCATTGTTGGATTCGTTTGGAACCAAAAGAGCCAGGTGCTGGATTTACTTTTGAATCAGAGGTTGTTGGTGGAACCATTCCAAGAGAGTTCATTGCTCCAATTGAAAAAGGAGTTAAAGAAGCTGCAGAAAACGGAGTTATCGCAGGCTTCCCAGTTATTGACTTCCATTGTGCAGTTTACGATGGTTCATACCACGACGTTGACTCTTCTGAAGTTGCTTTCAAAATCGCAGCTTCAAAAGCTTTCCAAGATGGTGTTAAGAAAGCAGATCCAATTTTGCTTGAACCAATAATGAAAGTTGAAGTAACAATTCCAGATTCTTTCATGGGGGATGTAATTGGTGACATTAACTCAAAGCGTGGACAGGTTAAGGAAATGAATGATCGAGGAAACTTAAAGATTGTTGATGCCTTTGTTCCGCTTGCTGAAATGTTTGGTTATGCAACAGCATTACGTTCCATGACACAAGGTCAGGGAAACTATGCAATGGAATTTGACCATTATGATGAAGTTCCAAAGAATGTTGCTGCCGGAATTATTGAAGCTAGAGCATCTATAAATGCTCGTAAGGGTCAGTAAATAAAATAGTTTAAATGGGAAGAGCCGACAGACGCGAGTGCGCTTGTCGGCTCTTTCGTTTTTGTCAATTTGCAGGGAATAGCTCTTAGGCATAGAATATGCCCATGGATAACTTAAAGAAACTCATTGATATAGCCAAGGCAGACGGGGGTAAGTTCTTTGTAATTGACGAACAGGGCAATCCAGCTTTGGTAATTATGGGTATTGATGAGTATGAAAAAGTACTGCTTAAAAAGGTTCAGAACCAACTTGAAGATATAGAGGAGATAAACAAGAAGATAATACAGGCACAAAAACAAGAAGATAAGGTTCAGACTGCAAGACAAACCGCACAAGAAGACCTAGTCAGTGAGGTTATAGACTCAACATTTTCTTTTGAACCAGAAGAAGTTCCAGGGTTTTTTGATCGCGTAAAAAATAATACAAAAGAATTTGTCTCATCTGTTAAAACCACAGCTAGAATCGGAACTGTTGAGCGCCTTCAAACATGGTGGAATGACAATAGTTACAGAAGACAAGACCATAAAGCAGACAAGTTATCTTCACAATACAGTGATCACGATAGAGAGGCCCATGCTTTAGAAGACCGTATTAGAAGACAAGATATTGCTGATGCTGACATGGAGCATAGATTCGGAAGCAATCAGGAGCGTTCAAGAAAAACTCAAAAAGACAGAGAAACTTTAATGCACAGATTAGAGCAGGTTAAAAATGAGCGCGAGATAGCTCGTTTAAATTTGGAAAGTGTAAATTACAAAAAACAGGTTTATGAGAAAAAAGTTAAAAACATAGCAAAGGGTGTCGTTGAAAGTGTTAACGAACGTTTAGAACCACAGGAAGCTAGACTTGAAGTAATGGGCGCAAGGAAACAACAGCTTGATATGGAAATATCAACTTTCCAAGCAAATGTAACTGAAACAGAACATATCCTGGAACAAATGGAAATAGTTCATGCAAGAAATGGTTTTGATTTTGACAAAGAAGCATACGCAGAACAGATCAGAGAAATTAAACTTCAACTAAAGGATTACCAAAAGAATTTAGATCAAAGAACAAAAGAAGCAGAGCGCTTGGGAAAATCGATCATATCTGTAAGTGGAAAGGTTGCTTCTTGGCAGGGAAGGCGAGCACAATATGAAAAGATTTTGAATAGAGATTACAAACATGTTCATCCTGATACTGATGAAGAGGACATGGCTGCGGTAAGAGCAAGAATGGAAGCATTTTCTAAGGAAGATCGTGAAAGACAGAAAAGGCCAAACAAACTTGATTTGGAAGTAATGCGTAAGCTATGGAATAACGTATTAGGGAGCAAACTAAGAATAACTGCAAAACAGCTTGAAATGTTTGCTGATCCAAGATTAAAAACAGAAGGTGTAAATTATCTGACTTTTAAATACATGGTTCAAGAACTTTCTGATAAAGAAATATCAGAGAAAGATTGGACTGCGTTTGAAGAAGAGGTTCAGAAACAATTAAGAACCGGATCAAAGGGTAATACACAGAAACAACAAGCACCATCTCAGCCAGAACAAGGAACACAACCAGAAGCAACTGCCGAAGGCGCAACTATTGAATCATCAGACGTAACCCCAGAAGAAGAAGCTTCACAGGAACCAGAAGAAACAGTAGAAGCAGAGATTGAAACAGGAACAGAGGACGGACAAGCTCCTGAAGAAGATGAAGAAGCCCCAGAAGAAGCTATAGAAAAGAAATTTCGTAAATTTGGGTATAACGGGTTTGATATAAAGCAGTTGGTTAGTGCTTGGAATCAACGTTTTACTAAAGATTTCCAGTTAGATTTAAAAACTTTTTCTGAAGATGCTGAGTCAATGTTTCCTGATCGTAGAAATAAAGGAGCTTTGAAGTTAAGAGATTTTAAGAAGATCATTGAAAGCCAGTTTGCACATTTATCAAATGAAGCTCTCGGAGCAAAACCTGAAGACGTTGCACAGTTTAAAGAGAATGTTCAAAAATTCAAAGAGTTTTTGATTCAAAATCAAATAGGTAAGATGGATGGTTATGTCGAGGAAGACAGTAATGATTTCTTTGACCAGCAAGCAGATATAGAAAGCCTCTGTGAACTTTGGAATGATCTTTCTGATGATACTGATGATATAACTCCTGAAATACTAAGGGAACATGATCAGGATATAACAAGCGAAGGAAATCCTAACGTAGAAGTCGGCAGATTCATTGACAGAGCAGAAGATTACAGAATGTCTGACAAATCAAAGTTTGATAAAAGAAAGAACAAAAAAACAATTAGTTGGTTTAGTAGGTTCTTGATAAAAAGATGGGGTTTAAAAAAGAAATAATAATCTATGGATACCACAACACAGGAACTAAATAGTATTAGTGATAATCTAAAACAAGCCAATGCCCAGTTTATGCATAAGACTGCGGTCTTAATTGATGAGCTTGATAAGGATATAAGAGAGTCAGATGTTAATCTAGCTGCTTTGAGCAAGGGAATGCAACACACTGAAGCATGGGCTGATAGGGAATTAACAGAGGCTGTTGCAGAGCTAGAATAGGGATATTCCACAGCTGTGGACAAATCCCTTAGTTTTGACAAAAAGGGTCATATTTGTTAATATCTTTACGCGTTATACATAACGCGTAATTTTATTTCCCCTAAAAATAATTAATTGTAATGCCCTGGAGAGCTGTAAAGCTCGGGCAGTAAAGGAAAGCACAATGGCAGAAGGAAAGTTTGAACGTAATAAGGTGCACGTCAACGTCGGAACCATTGGTCACGTTGACCACGGTAAGACTACTTTGACTGCAGCTATTACTACAGTTCTTGCCAAATCAGGCAAGGCTAAAGCTCGTGCATATGACAGCATTGACAATGCTCCAGAAGAAAAGGCACGCGGTATTACTATTAACACCTCTCACGCAGAATACGAATCTGACAAGAGACACTATGCTCACGTTGACTGTCCAGGTCACGCAGACTACGTAAAGAACATGATCACTGGTGCTGCTCAAATGGACGGCGCTATCTTGGTTGTTTCTGCAACTGATGGTCCAATGCCTCAGACAAGAGAGCACATTTTGTTAGCATACCAGGTTGGTGTGCCACACATTGTTGTATACATGAACAAGTGTGATATGGTTCAAGACAAAGAACTCTTGGACTTAGTTGAAGAAGAAAT
>VMFF01000033.1 GCA_007375915.1 Candidatus Doudnabacteria bacterium Gr01-1014_77 | reverse complement strand
CTAATCGAGAAAATATGTGTTGCCTTCGAAAAGGTTTGCCCGGGCAAAACCGTGGACATGGAGGAAGCCCTCGCAGAAATTTACTCACGTGGCATGGGTATACCCTGCAACAAGTGTGGGGACATTCAGCCGCGGTACGCTAAATACTGCACGAATTGTGGCAAACACAGACCTGAGTTCCTAGAAGAACTGTTCTACAGGTTATGGGGCCACAGCCTCGCAATCGAGAAGGAGACTCGTTGCCCCCAGACACATGCCGAAGCCCTGGCAAGTCCGCACTCTAGCGGATATTGTCTGGTATGCGGAATGCACTTCCCACCCAAACCCCAGAGCCCTGACTAACCCTCAGGGCTTGGTGTTTTTTAGACCATTTTTAGGCTTCCAAAATTGCTCATTTTTTGGTAAAATATACACATGCAAATCTCATATTTCGGACTAAGTTCATTCAAGATAACTGGCAAAGAAACAACCTCAATAATCGACCCTTTTGGTAAAGATTCAGGGCTGACACCCCCACGAGGAGCAGCTGATTTAATCATCCTTTCAGAAAAAGGGAATGAGATGTATTCTTGGACCTCAGGCATTTCCGGAGAACCATTTATTGTCGATGGTCCAGGAGAATATGATGTTAAAGAACACACTATCACTGGAATCCCTGTAAAAGACAAAAACGGACGTGTTGTAACAATATATCTGATTGAAGTTGAAGGTATTAAAATCCTACACATCGCACATATTGAAAAACTTTCTCTAAGCGAAGATGAACTAGAAGATATTGGAGATGTTGATGTCATGCTTGTTCCAGTTGGTGGAAATGGTGTACTAACATCTGATGATGCAGCAAAAGCAGTAAACTTCATTGAACCAAAATTCGTCATTCCAATGCATTTCAAAACCCCTAGCTTAAAAATCCATGCTGACTCTGAAGAAAAGTTCCTAAAAGAATTTGGCAACAAATTTGAAAAAATGGAAAAACTCGTACTAAAGAAAAAAGATCTGCTTACAGAACAACCAATGAAAATAATTATGCTGGAGCCATTAAGATAATGGAGTGGTTAGAAAAACTAAGGGCTAAACCCAAAGAAGAAAAAATATGGCTGCTTTGGATAACTACGATAATAGCAGCGGTTGTTCTAATCGGCACATGGATCTTAATAGGGAACTACAATAACGGGGCTGACAAAAATCTAGACCTCTTCAAAACAATAGAAACTGGAATAAAGAATTTCAAACTTGATAAATCGCAATTAACACTACCTTCAGAACAAAGCAAATAATATGTCAGAAGAAATCGGCGTCTTACGCCAACGTACAATTGAATCAGAAATGCAGGAGAGCTTCCTTAGTTATGCGATGAGCGTAATTGTTGATCGTGCTCTTCCTGATGTTAGAGATGGATTAAAACCAGTTCACAGACGTATCCTGTATTCAATGCACGAACAAGGTTTAAGACATAATGCAAAATTCAGAAAATCAGCCTCAGTTGTTGGAGACGTTTTAGCTAAATATCACCCACATGGTGACGTTGCGGTATATGACTCAATGGTGCACATGGCTCAAGACTTTGCTATGCGCTACCCAATCATTGACGGTCAAGGAAACTTTGGTTCAATGGATGGTGATGGAGCTGCTGCTTACAGATATACAGAGGCGAGAATGAGCCAAATGGCAGAAGAACTACTAACTGATATTGAAAAAGAAACAGTTGATTACAGAGACAACTTTGATGCAACAAAAAAAGAACCAGTTGTTTTACCAGCAAAACTACCTAACTTACTCCTAAACGGAACATTGGGTATTGCTGTTGGTATGGCAACAGACATTCCACCACACAACCTTACAGAAATCTGCGATGCAATAACTACGTTAATTGATGACCCTAAAGCAACCACCGAAGACCTACTTCAATTCATAAAAGGTCCTGATTTCCCAACTGGTGGAATCATCTATGACATCAATGCCATAAAAGAAGCGTACGCAACAGGAAAAGGTAGTATTGTAATGCGTGCTAAAACAGACATTGTAGAAACAAAAACCGGCGCATACCAAATACTCATCACAGAAATTCCTTACAGAGTTAACAAAGCAACTCTTCTTCAAAAATTCGCAGATCTCGTAAAAGAAAAAAGAGTAGAAGGTATCAAAGACTTAAGAGATGAATCAGACAAAGATGGTGTTCGTATTGTTGTTGATTTGAAAAAAGATGCTCTTGCAAACAAGATCCTAAACCAACTCTTTAAATACAGCCAGCTTCAAGAAACATTCCACATGAACATGTTGGCATTGGTTGATGGTATTGAACCAATGATTCTAAACTTAAGAACAGTTCTTGAAAAATACCTTGAACACAGACAAATTGTTGTTAGAAGAAAAACAGAGTTTGATTTAAACAAAGCAAAAGAAAGAGCACATATCCTTGAGGGGTTGAAAAAAGCTTTAGATCACATTGACGAAGTAATTGCAGTCATAAAAAAATCCCCAACAAAAGAAGAGGCTTTTGAAAACTTAGTTAAAAAATTCAAGCTCTCAGAAATCCAGACTCGCGCAATCTTAGAGATGCGCTTACAAACACTTGCTGGGTTAGAAAGAAAAAAGATTGACGAGGAACTTGCAGAAAAGAAAAAACTCATTGCTGAGTTAGAAGATATTCTTCGTTCACCAAAAAAGATTCTCGCTATCATAAAAAAAGAGGTACAAGAGCTAAAAGAAAAATACGGTGATGAAAGAAGAACACAGGTTGTAAAAACTCCAATAGGTGAATTTAAAGCAGAGGACTTAATTGCAGAAGAAAACGTCATCATAACAACAACCAAGTCTGGGTACATCAAACGCTTAGCTCCTGATACTTACAAAACACAAGGAAGAGGCGGAAAAGGCGTCATTGGAATGACAACCAAAGAAGAAGACGTTGTTGATGTTGTCATATCAGCAAACACACATGATGACATGATGTTCTTTACTAACAAAGGACGTATATTCCAAACAAAAGTCTATGAAATCCCAGAAAGCTCACGAGTTGCTAAAGGACAAGCATTAGTTAACTTCCTACAACTTGGTTCTGGAGAGTACGCAACAGCTATTCTTTGCCAAGCAAAGAAATCACCAGCAAAATACCTTGTCATGACAACCAAAAAAGGATTAATTAAGAAAGTGGAATCAGACTCATTTATTAAAGTAAGAAGAAGCGGAATGATTGCCATAAAGCTGAAAGGTGACGATGAATTAAAATGGGTCAATCTTTCAAATGGTGATGACCAAATAATATTATCAACAGAACTCGGACAAGCTATCCGTTTCTCAGAAAAAGATATCAGACCAATGGGAAGAGGAGCAGCAGGTGTCAGAGGAATGCGCTTAAAAGGAAAAGACCTCCTTATGAGCATGGACATTATTCCAAAAGAAGACAATGTTAAAGATCTTCAAGTCTTAGTTGTTACTGAAAACGGATTAGGTAAAAAAACAGATCTTTCTTTCTACAAAATACAGAAGCGTGGCGGTTCAGGTATAAAGACACTTAAAGTAACCGACAAAACAGGAAAGATAATCTCAATGCACATAGTAACAGGAAGCGAAGAACATGATCTCGTACTATTCTCCAGAAGCGGACAGGCCCTAAGAACTAAGCTCAATACCATCTCAACCTTAGGCCGTGCAACCCAAGGCGTTAGAGTCATGCGTTTAGACGATGGTGACAAAGTTGCCTCAAGTGCTGTAATATAATAGGCAGCTTAAGGGCATGTAGCTCAGTTGGTAGAGCGATTGTCTTATACACAATTGGTCCCAGGTTCGAGTCCTGGCATGCCCACCAGAAAAAAATCCCCGACACTGATCGGGGATTTTTTAATTACTTTGTAGATGAACTTGTTTGTACCTTTAAAACCTCTAACTTATCTTTTAACCCAGGAAAGTACGCTGTCTTCTGAACAACTATCAAAAACAAAAGTAAAGCAAGTATTGTTGCAAAACCGAATAAGGATCTTCCTACTATCCAATTTTTTTGATCTGTATCATCAACCGAAACATCTTTACCTACTTTCAAACCAACAAAAAGATGGTACATAAAGGCAACAATGAACGGAGCAATAAGGTAACCGACAACTGATTGAACTAGATTATACAAACTCTGTTGGTTTTGCATAAACAAACCAAGAATTATGACTGGAAGAGTAAAAATAACGATAACAACAAGAAGCTTTGAAAAAACCGTCATCCACCTGCCTTTAACTAACATAGAACTCAAAGAAAGAGCATTTACACCTCTGCGCTCATCAATGATTAAAGCATAAGTTCCAAACTGGTAAAGAATGCTCAAATATATTGCTAGAATAACACCTAAAACAGCTAACAAAATACCAATACCAGATAATGTCCAAAGTAATGCTTTAGATGATTCAAACATTCCAGCCTGTTGCATAGACAAAACAATCACACCAAAGATAAAAGGAATAGCTAAAGCTGAAATCAAATTACCAGCAACCAATATTCCAATCCACAATACTGACAATAACTTCGAAACTCCTAACCTGTATGCTTCCAAAACACCAAGACCTTGTGTCTTCAATGCATAAATCATAGCAATCTGACTTGCCCAACCTAGCAACCCTGCTAAGATAAGCAGAACAAATGAGAGTGGGGGGAGCATCTCTGAGAAAACATACGACAAAACCATAACAACCAAAGGCGCTGATAATATACCAAACAAAACTGCAAACTTTGTTTTATATGTTTGCCATGATTCTTTTAACAAAAACCTTGCACTCAAAATATTTTGTGATTCCATTTTTTTAACTTAATGCTAAAAACAGTATATCCCATATATCAGAACACAACAAACCATTGACCAAAGTCATTTTTTCTGATATAATAGATTTAGAAAAGTTCAAATTCGCCGCGAGGTGAATTGAAACAAAAATAAAACACAACTGAATACAAAAACAAAATGTTAGATTCACTAACATTATAATTGCGATAAATACATTGCAATGGTTAAATAGCTCTTTATTAGAAGAACTTTTCAACAAAACTCTCCCAAAAGGAGAGTTTTGTTTTTACTAATAAACTACGCTCTCATGCTATGATAATCTCATGCAAAACCTTAAAATCAGAGCCAAAAACATAAAAAGAGAGCTAGACAAACTGTTTCCAAATCCAACAACCTCTTTAATATACAAGACTCCTTTCCAGCTCCTAATCGCTACAATTCTCTCAGCACAATGCACAGATGCGCTTGTTAACAAGGTAACAGAGCCACTTTTTAAAAAATACAAAACACCTAAAGACCTTGCAAACGCAAACATCAACGAACTAACAAAAGACATACACTCAGTTACTTTCTACAAAAACAAGGCTAAAATGATCCAAAAAACAAGCAAAATCATTCACGAACAGTACAAAGACAAAGTACCAAAAGAAAAAAACCTCCTCATAAAACTCCCAGGCGTAGGTAGCAAAACAGCAAACGTTGTTTTAGGACATGCATTTGGTATAACATCGGGTTTTGTTGTAGATACCCATATCAAAAGAGTAGCTAAACGTCTTGGTCTGACTAAACACACAGATCCTGCTAAAATAGAAAGGGAGTTAATGCAAATTGTTCCAGAGAAAGATTGGATTACATTCGCTGATCAACTACTCTGGCTAGGGAGAAAATACTGCACTGCAAGAAAAGATAAATGCATTGAACACGGCTTAAAATTAACCCACTATTCAAAATAATGTTGTACGTACTATCAACTCCAATAGGAAACCTTTCTGATCTATCAGACAGAGCAAAACAAACACTCGCAGAATGCGATCTAGTTATTGCAGAAAATCCATCTTACTCAAAACGCCTTTTTGAGCATTTAAACATTCCTGCAAAAAAATTCATTCAGTTTGCGGAGCACAATGAACAAGAAAAACTCCCAGTAGTATTAAAAGAAATAACAGATAAAAATGCGGTGCTCTTAAGCGATGCTGGAACTCCCGGAATATCAGATCCTGGATTTAGAATTGTTAGGGCAGCGATTGCACAAGGAACACAAGTAACCCCCATTCCTGGACCAAACGCAGCTATCACCGCATTATGTGCATCAGGGCTCCCAACAGATAAATTTATCTTTCTTGGTTTTGTGCCT
>VMFF01000032.1 GCA_007375915.1 Candidatus Doudnabacteria bacterium Gr01-1014_77 | reverse complement strand
TGTGTTTCTGTATCCCAAATTACCTATTAATTATATCATACCACACTTTCTTGACATAGCACTATTTTTATGTTAAAGTGGTGTGTTCAGCTGTAAATAGTGTTGGATTGCTAGATATAGCGATCAGCACCCGCGCTGAATCGCACACTACAACTCGAGAGCCCCATGTCAATCACCAAGGTACTTTTTCACCTAGTCCTGGCCATCGGTCTGGCAACGATGTTGGTCTGGATCTTCGCCAACGAGTTGCTCAAGTTAGACATCGGATGGATGGCCCTGATCGGACAGGGCGTGCTGTACGGCGCCTTTTTCTACCTCTGCGGCACGGAACCGAAGAACCCTCACCCGAGGAACTAGCATGTCCTTTCTCCGTTGGCTCATCGCGCAGACCCTGAACGTCCTGGCGATTCTGGGATGCATCGTGCTTGCTGTCGTCGCCACAATCCTAGATGGTCTGTACGATCTATGGGACGAGCTCGTGGAATACGTACAGCACAATCGCCGCGAGATCCTGCAAACCATCATGGCGATGCTCATCTTCGGAGTCGGCTTCCGCGAGGTGCTCGAGGGTCTGCCTACCCTCGGTTTCACTCTGATGCTTCTCTCGATCATCCCCGGCCGGCCAGCGATACGCCACTTCTTCAGCGCCTGGCGCGAAGGCGCGAAGCGCTCCATGGAGTGGCACCGAACAGGTAAGGGCTGGTAGTTGTTGTGTGCGTCTGCCCCGGTTCTGACATTTGTCAGAGTCCGGGGCTTTCGCATTTATACAAACAAAAAATCCGGAAATATTTCCGGATTTTAATTTATTCTTTTCTAAAACCTATTCTCTTTCAATGCATTTTCTGCTGCTGCTACTTCAGCTTCTTGTTTTGAAGGACCTTTTCCTTCTCCAACTCTTGTATTACCGATGAACACTCCTACTAAGAAAACTTTGTCGTGATCTGGTCCTTGTTCTGAAATTACTTGGTATGAAGGAGTGATACCTTGTTTTTCCTGAACTATTTCTTGAAGCTTACTTTTTGGATCCATGTATGAACCTTCGTTGATTATGGAAGGGAGCTCTACAACTATATCTCTTAGGACAAACTCTTTTGCTGCTTCATAACCAAGGTCTAAATATATTGCTCCGATAATTGCCTCGAGTGCATTTGCGAGAATAACTTGTCTTGCTCTTCCAGTATCTTTTGCTTCGCCCTTGCTCATTAACAAATATTCTTCAACATTTAGTTTCCTTGCTATCTCAGAAAGCATTCTGTAGTTAACAAGTGCTGAACGAAAGTTTGTTAGCTCTCCTTCTGGATGAGGGTAATTTTCGTAAAGATATCGCGTTGAAATGAGCTCTAAAACAGCATCTCCCAAGAACTCTAATCTTTCGTTGTGAGGCAAATGAAAAGCCCTGTTCTCGTTTAAATATGAACGGTGAGTAACCGCTGTCATTAAAAGATCAGGGTTATTGAATTTAACTTTTAGGGTTTTTTCTAATGCTTGTATATCCATATATGTCTGGTGGGCGGTATAGGATTTGAACCTATGACCCTCTCTACGTCAAAGAGATGCTCTACCACTGAGCTAACCGCCCGCGTGTTGTCCAACTGGTTTTGCGTCCTTTATATACTTTGCTTTAACTATATCTAAGAAAAATATGGTCCAAGCAAAATTGGTAAAAACATTTAATATTGCATTTACCAAAAGAAGAGCAAGACTCAAAATTACTATTAAAGCTAGAATGATCGCTGCAAACCATTGCAGTGATAGTGATTTTACCAGAATAATAGGTAAGTATGCAAGCACTCCTATGAATCCAACCAATGTTGCCGAAAAGAAAAAGAAGAAGAAATATATAACAAAAAGCATTACAAACAAGGCGATTACTTGCTGCCAAAAAACAGCGAGCAAATCAAAAGCGCTGGCAAAGGCATCTTTTAATTTAAGCTTGTATATGACTATGTAACAACAAGCGAAAATGTTAACTAATGACAAAACTATTATTATTGGTATGAATATGACTAAGGCAGCAACGATTAAAATAAATCCTCTTAATTCAAAACCATTTTTAAAAACTAACCACAAAGGTAAAGCTAACCAAGCGAAAAAGAATATTATTACAGCATTTGTAAAAAGTCCTGCGAAAAATACTCTCCAAACTGACTTAGTTGCATATTTTAATACAGCTCGGAAAGTTACTGGCTCTTCTTTGTCCAAAAGATCAGCTGCGTGAATTATAGAGGATCTTGCTATTGCACCAACAAAAGAAGCAATAACAATTAATAATATTAAAGAAATTATCGAAATAACTAATTCTAGAGGATGATTTGTTACGTAATTTAAGATATGTCTGTAATACCTATCTAAATGGTCTGCATTTAAATCTACTCTTCTAACAAAGTTCATAACCCCCCAACCTGTCAGAAAAAAACCAAAAAACCATAAGGACTTATGGTTCTTGGTATATATATATGCTCTTGTTAATATTTCAGAAAGGCTTAACATGTTACCTTCCTTTGATTATTTTTTAGTTTCTTTTTCTTTGTGAACGTGCTCAACAGCGTGAGTAATTTCTTTGTTCTGCTAAATCTCTTCCTAGAAAAATCATTTCATGTGTATCACCAAAGGTCATTGGACCCATTTCATCGCTCATACCATACATTGTTACTAAACGACGAGCTAGGGCTGTTGAAACTTTCAGATCATTAGATGCACCAGTTGTTTGTTCATTAAAGACTAGTCTTTCTGCTGCAAGGCCTGCTAGAGAAACTGCAATGTCTTCTAAAAATTCGCTCTTTGTGTGGAGGTGTTTGTCTTCTGAAGGAACTTTCATTGTGTATCCTGCTGCTCTACCTCTGCTAATAACTGAGACTTTATGTACCATATCTGCATTTGGTAAAACTGACGCAACTAATGCATGCCCTCCTTCGTGGTATGCAGTGACTTCTTTTTCTTTCTTTGAAAGGATATGACTCTTTCTTTCAGGACCTAGCATTACTTTCTCTATTGCTTCCTTAAGGTTCATTTCAGTAACTTCCTTGTTGTTCATACGAGCTGCTAATATGGCTGCTTCGTTAATCAAGTTGGAAAGGTCTGCTCCTGAAAAACCCGCAGTTCGTTCTGCTATTTTTCTTAAGTTAACACTTTTAGCCAAAGGTTTTCCTTTAGCATGAACTATTAATATCTGCTCTCTGTCATTAATATCTGGGGGGTCAATTACAACCTGTCTATCAAAACGCCCAGGGCGAAGCAGGGCTGGATCTAACACATCCGGTCTATTTGTTGCAGCTATGACTATTACGTTGGTATCTGTATCAAAACCATCCATCTCAACCAAGATTTGGTTTAATGTCTGTTCTCTTTCATCATGAGAGCCACCCAAGCCTGCCCCTCTTTGTCTACCTACAGCATCTATTTCGTCTATAAACACAATGCAAGGTGCATGGCGTTTTGCTTTTTTGAATAAGTCTCTAACTCTAGATGCTCCAACTCCAACAAACATTTCTACGAATTCAGAACCTGACATATGGAAAAAAGGAACATTTGCTTCTCCAGCAACAGCTCTTGCTAATAACGTCTTACCAACACCAGGAGAACCTAGAAGTAAAACTCCTTTTGGAATTCTTGCACCTAATTGTAAAAACTTTTGTGGATACTTCAAAAACTCAACAACTTCTTTTAATTCTTCTTTTGCTTCTTTTACACCAGCTACATCAGCAAAAGTTACTTTCTTTTTTCTATCATCTTGTAATCTTGCACCAGACTGCCCAAATGACATTGCCTTATTATTTGCACCTTGAACATTACGCATCATGAAATATATAAGGACAATAAAGATTAAGAAAGGAAGAAGAAATGGTAGGATAGCGCTAAATATTGCAGACACAGGACCTCTTTGAAGCGGAGTTATATCTATTGCATTTATTTTTTCCTGAGCAACCCCTCTGTTCTTTAATGTATCAAAAAGGGAAACACTTTTTTCTTTAGTTGTAATTTCTTTTGTTCCATCTTTAAGAGTAACCAAAAGGCTTGTATCAGATTCACTGATTTCAATTTTTACAACTTCGCCTTTGTTTACTTGCTCTACAACCGAGCTTAATCCGACTTCTTTGATCTTAACGCCACCACTAAAACTTGATGCAACAAGCGCTATACCAACGAAAATCAAAACTACTATTCCCGCATTTTTAAAAAATTTGCTCATATTTCTTCTATTATATATATTATCAATTATTTTGGTGCCGACGGAGAGACTTGAACTCTCAATCCCGTTAAGGAACATGCTCCTAAGGCATGCGCGTATGCCAATTCCGCCACGTCGGCTTAAGTGTTTGGCTTAATGAATATTAACATTTGTTGAGGAATTAAAAAAGCCCCTGTTCAGGGGCTTTTTTACTAGGTCTTTAAAAGCCAAAAGTTCCACCACTACTTGTGGTATTAACTGCTATACGAACAATCGTATATGCCAAGATTATTATAACTAAACCTATGATTGCATTAACCAATGTTTGTCTGCCTTTGCTTGCTGCTTCTTCATTACCATTTGAGGTAATGTATTTAAATCCACCGATAACAACGAACAATATGGCAAGGCTGGCTGAAATTGAAAGGATTATGTTTATAACCCTAACCAACAAAGTATTAACTGTGTCGGGTTTACCAACGTCAGATGCTTTCATTGGAAGACATAATCCTGTTTTTGGATCAGGTCTCAAAATCATACCTTCCTGCAAAATACCCTTAGGGGTATTTCCACAGATGGTTGAATCAGCTGCAGCAGCTGAAGCTTTTGGAATCAGAGGTGAAAAAGCAAAAAGACTTGTTCCACCCAAGATTAATGCGAATGCCAATGTTAAAATCTTTTTTTTCATTTTTTCACCTCACTCTCTTAAAAGAGTAACTTATGTTAATTAGGTTGGGGTATTTGCAGTGTTACCAGCATTTGTAACAGTTCTTGCAACCACCTGAACAATAACGTATGAAAGAATAATTACTACAACACCTATCAAGGCATTTATAATTGTTGCTCTTCCTTTGCCTGCGACTTCTTCATTACCTGCTGAGGTGATGTATCGGAAACCGCCAATAACTAAGAATAATACGGCAACCAAGAAAGCAACTCCCAACAGGATGTTCAATACTTTGATGATAATGTCGTTAATCCCTGTGTTTGAAGCATCACAACGCAATGCGCCGTTAAATGAACTACAACCAGGCTGGTACAGTTCAGCAAAAGCAAAAGCTGTTGGTGTTAATACCAATGTCAAAGCTAGTATTACTTCGCCGACTTTGAGGAAATTAATTTTGCTTAGTTTCAAATTTCTCACCCCCTTCCATGTCTTAAATTATACAATAATTATTAGTAAAAGGAAAATTACCCTAATTAACCTGCACTGATAAGGTCACTGGACTTGTAGGTTTTATCAAACTTTATAACTGAACAACTTGCACCTGGATCATACTCAACGTGTAAAACAACAGAAGAATCAGACTCACCGCTTCTTATCAGTGGCTGCGCAAAACGAGCTGCCCAGTTTAAAACCGAAGAAAAATTATCACCGCTTACACTCATCTCGTTAATAACTGTATACCTTGTATCAATCAAACTTGGGTTATTTGAATCTAATACACTGTGATTTACAATCGCTGAACCTTCAACCACTGCTCCAGTAAAACCAGGGCAGGAAGCCTGCATATCCTTCACTGATCCGCTTGCATTAAGAACCAACGCTCCATCTGGCGTTCCTGTTAACTCAATACCAGAAACAAGATTAGCGTAGGCTGCTTGTGGATCGTTATTTTGACTTGTGTCTTGAGATTCAGATTGTGATTGACTTGTAGATTCTGTATCAAAACTGCTAGAAAAGGTATTAACTGAAATTCTAATAATTGTGTATGAAAGCAGTGCTATTACTAACCCTATTATTGCATTAGTAACTGTTTGTCTTCCTTTGGATGCTGCTTCTTCATTACCATTTGAAGTGACATATCTAAAACCACCTATCATTACAAAGAGAACTGAGATGACAGCTATAATGCTCAAAAGAAAGTTCACTACGAACAATGATAGTTCGTTTAGACTACAAATTTTTGTATGGAAAAGTGGAGCAAGTCCCCCTAGAGACTTTTCAGTACCAGGACATTGTGGATCTATAGCCGCAAATACCATAACTGGCATTGTTGCTACTGCTATAAAGAAAAAGATTGAAAATAGTTTTTTCATAATTATCTTGTTACTGCACTTTCAATAATTGATGCGATTGAATACGCAAGAAGTGCTAAAACAATACCAACAACAGCCCAGGAAATAGATGTTCTAGCACCTTTAACCGCTTCTTCATTCCCTTGGGAACTTACTATAGTAAACGCTGCAATAACTATAGTAACAATTGCCATTGATGAAATCCCTATCAAAATATAGTTAATCAGTCTGTAAACTAATCCTCCAAGATCTTTATCAGGAAGAGGGTTACAAAGCTTAGTATCTGTTGTATTAAATCCATCTATGTTACATGAACCACCACCATTATTTTGTGCTGGTGGCGGATCAGCCGCAAAAGTAAACACTGGTATTACCAGAATTGCGTAAGCTAATCCAATAGATGCTAATAATTTTACGAGTTTATTTTTTTTCATATTATTTCTCAAACAAGTTTATTCCTAAAGGTATACGTATATTGACACCAAATATATCTCCAAAGAAAGTCATTACTGTTAAGTATGCGCCAAAAATTAAAACCATTCCAGTAATACTATGACCAATCTGTGTTTTAGCCTCTGTTAATGCTGTTTCATTACCCTTGAAAACTGCCATAATATATCCAGCAAAAGCTAGTTTAAAAACTAAGTATGCTGTAGATATACCAACAAGAAAGTTAATGATTCTACCTATCTGTTTGTAAATGTCTTTAGGTGCACACATCCCTGCTGTATCACGCTGTTTCTGTTCGTCTATGTACCACTGGTCTTGCTTGTTCTGATATTCAACACCATTTTTTGGATGCTGTATTAACCAATCTTGGTACGTCTGAATCTGTTCTGTTGTTGAATTACCACAAACAGTTAAACCAGATCCCTTTGGATTAACTGGATTAGCAGCAAATACTGAAGCAACACTAAAAAGGTTTATACCCATTAATATCGCGAAAATCTTGATTTTTGTTTTTGAGTTCATTTGCGATCTCTTTCCTTTATTATATCACAAATAACCGCTTTTTATGCTACTGACTAAGTGCTGATATCTTTTGTGCTGCTGTAGAAATCGCATTTTCAATGCTTCTTCCTCTTAAAATGATGTCATCTATCATTGTTTGGAAGATACTATCTGCCTTAACCTGGTCTTTTTTGTAGAAAGATTTAGCAGTAAGGTTTGCTGAGGCAAAAACTCCAATTTCAGGGTCGCCAATCTGTTCGTTTATAATGTCTTTTCTTGGAGATGGTTGTTTGTTAACCTCATAATATTTTTTAAGAGTGTTTTTCCCTGTCATTGCCTTTATGAAGTTCCAGGAAGTGTTTGGGTTTTTGGTTTGCTTTGAAACTGCAAAGCCCCAGTAGTTTGCGAAGTTAACAAGCGTCTGGATATTATCAGGCTGTGGTACTGGTGCAATATCATAATTTAAATTTGGAGCTTTCTGAGCTATTAAATCTCTAGCATAGTAATACCCATACATATATCCAAGCTCACCATTTGCAAAAGCGTCTATTGAATAGTTTGAACGGCTATTCCATGTATAGTTATCAGATGTTGGATTTGCAAAGCTCGTATAAAAACTTAAAGCATCTGATGCTGGGAAAAAAGAGCTTCCATCTTTTTGTGTGATTGCTTGATCAAATGTTGGTTGTGAAAAATCGCTGCTATATGGTTCTACTCTGTCTTGCAACATTAATAAATACAAAATATCAACTGCGCGATTAATATTTGCATTTGTACCTAGAGCAACACCTGATCTATTAAAGAATGATCCTGATCCTCTGTTTGTTATTCTTTCACTTTGTTTTTTTAATTCTTGCCATGTTGTTGCAGGAACTGCAATACTAGCACTTCCTAAAATATCTTTGTTGTAATACAAAGCTAAACTATCCATTGTAATCGGAGCAGCCCAAATCTTGTCTTCTAAAACAAAGTCTGAATACACTGTATCAACAAAACTATTCTTGTAGTCTCTTAATGAAACTAGGTCATCCGGAGCTGGCAAGAGTTTGTTTTGATATTTTGGTAACCAGTCATTATGTATAACAAAAATATCTGGAGCTTCATTAATAGCTAAGGCATTGATCAAATCACTCTCGTACGTATCAACACTGTGTTGAGAATACGAAACTTCAACATTAGGGTTATTCTTATTAAATTCCGCAATAAAAGTCTCCATTCCCTCTGATGTTTCAAAGATTCCCCAAATGTTTAAAGTTAGCTTTTGGTCAGTATTTCCACCACTTGGTCCACCTGAGCCCCTAAAGAAGAAAAACCAACCTAGGAAAATAACGAGCAATAATTTTTTAGTAGCAATGGTTTTGCTGATATATACTATACGCAAAAAAGATTAAAAATTCGTTAACTATTCATTAACTCATCTTTTGAAAAGAACAAAAGAATGATTCCAAGAATTATAAAAAAATCTGCAAGATTAAAAACTCCAGTATGGATATGGATGAAGTCAATTACAAAACCATTAAACAAGCGCTCTGAAATATTTGAAACTGCTCCTGAAAGAATAAAAACAAAACCAAGCTTGTCTAAAATATTTTTGTTTTGTTTTTTTACAAACCAATTAACCAACAAAGTTAAAAGAATGCTATATGTTAAATACATCCAAGGAGTTGGTACTTTTAAACTAAATGCAAAATTTTCGTTCTTAAAAATTAAAGCACTCTGCTTTTTTAAAACAAAGTGCTTTGTTGTCTGATCTAGTAAGAGGAATAAAAAAAACAAAAAGGAATATGTTATCTTTTCCTTGATGTTTTTCATTTTGTTATTCAACTATTGAATCTGCCCAAGGCAAAACTTCTAATCTTGCTTCTGGGATTTCCTGTCCATCAGCAGTCATACCATAACTACCGTCTTCAATTCTCTTTAAAGCTGATTCTATCTTTTCAAGATCTGCTTTTAAAGTTGCAGCAATATCTTGGCTAACTTCATCATTACCAACTTCCTGAGCATTCTCATCGTCTTCATCACCCATCTCAGTGTGTGATGATAGTTCGTTTAATTCTTCTGAAAGACGTTCTTTTTCCTCTAACAATCTTTCTTTCATTTTTTCAACAAATTCTTTGGAGGGCATGTTTTCGTGAAATATTAATTACATAGGTATTATATATCAAAAAAAGAGCCTGACAAGCTCTAATCAAATCCACTTAAAAATGCAAAAAGGCCCTGCGGCGAGCTCATAAAATAAATTTTAAGCCCCGAGGGCCTTTATAGTCGATTTCGGCGACTTCTCCCCGCATTAGATGCAGGGCTTAAACCTTTTAAGCCCTAAACCTAATGCAGGAGGAAATACATGCATAGAAACCAACTGTAACGCCTGTAACTAAGTCGAGTTACAAACTATAGACCTTGTACTTCTCTTGTGGTCCGTAGACCTAAACGAAACTTTTTGTTTATGTTTGTTTTGTATTTTTGTCCTTTTAAGGTAAGGAAAACCTCTTCATTTTGTTTTTGTTTTCAATCAGCCTACGACTTAAATAGGCTATGACGAGAAGTAACAAGAGAATTGGCCCCAATTTGCTTAGGAACAAATCCCTGTCTGTAGTTTGTATTTGTTAAAGAACTGTGGAAAACGTTACATATGTATATTATCACAGAAATTGACCTAATGTCAATTCTCTGGTGTGATTTTGGCTAACCAAAGCCCACAAGTGAAGAAAAAAGTATCAAAAAGCATGTAAATATCTTGTGAACAACCTGTGTTATACACACCTATTCATACTTAATATCTACAAAAGGTAGTGATTTTAAGTATTCAACGAAGTATTTACCATAATCCTTATGTATTTTCTGATCTAAGATATAGATTCTCTCAAGATCAGAGCTAAAAAAGAAACGGATTATGCTATGGAAGTTATGCAAAGCCCTTGGAATGTTAAAATCTATGAATTGATTAGGATACTTCTCAGCCTGCGCTGCAAAAAGCGGATGGTTGAACTGTTCAAACGGCAACCTAGTCATAACTACGTCCCTAACCTTTATTCTCTTAGCACTTTGCTTAAGAATGAAGTTGTCGGTGACTATTAACAATCCGTTGGAATGAATACTAAAGTTTTCCAAAAGTTTGTTTGAACCACCAGAATAACTTTGTGCAGCAACTTTGTATTTTTCCTGAAGCTTTTTAAAATTTGCTTCATAAAATGCTCTTAAAGCAGAGGAGCTGGGCATTAACAAAGCAGCGGGGTAATCTAATTTCTCCAACAGTCGCATTAAACCTTCACTATCAACTTGCGGCATAGAATTTTGGGCTGAAATTATTACTTCAAATCTTTTTCTTAATTCTTGCTGTCCAACTTTTTTTAAATCAAAGTTTTTTAAATTCAAACGATGTTCAAAATACTGAACAAGTTTCTCTGAACCAAGAGATGCAGTGAATAATATTTTTTTGTAATTACTCAACAACTCTGTTGCGATTGTTTCTAAACTTAAAGGAGCAAGAGAAAAAACTAACCTTTTGTCTCCAATCTCTATCCAACGAATTTGAGTTGGGTCGCTTTCTAAAAAGTTTTCTAAATATTCTAAATTCCAATCAATACGATCTGATTTAAATATTTTGTTTACCTTCTTCATCTTAGCAATGAAATTTTGAGCTGCTGTCTGTATTGCTTCGTAGTTAGTATTAGCCTCTGTTTTTTCATTAACTAAAAACTGGTATGACTCACTATCTATTTTTTTCCAGTTCATAGAAGCAAGACCAAAGAATAAATCAACATCTGCTAAAGATTCACGAACTAGATCTTCGTGTTCATTATTTCCTCGTTGTGTTTCTGGATCATAAATTTGTTTGAAAGAATAGATAAAGTCATTCCAAGAAACTTTCTTACTCGTAACAAATGTTAATGCTTGTTCAAAAGCATTAAGATCAAGAATGATTAATTTTCTTTTAGCAAACTTAGAAGTGTCTTTTAGATTAATAAAGTCTGCGTAATCAACAGCAACAACTTTAGACTTTTCCTCTATCTTCCACTTTAATTCTTCTTCGTCAGAATAGGATATTAAGCTTCTAAATTGATTACCTGAATATGAGAAATTAAGATCTACAAGTGACTTTGATTGCCAATTAATTTCTTCCCAAACCATCATTTTTGCTAAGAAAAAACGCTGATCTAAAGGCATTTTAGACTTAAAGGATTTTTCTAAAGCACCCTTGTTTAAAATATCCCTATTCGCAAAAAAAGGATAAGCAACTCCTTGCTTCCAAAGTTGATACACTATATTTTTGTTCTCAACCACTAACAGAATCTTTTCTTTCGTTTTCTTTAAAGCTCCGTAAATATATGATTGATATTCAAAACCTAATGGGAAAGTTACAATCTTCTGATCTTCTTCGAGAGCTTTGGTAATCTCTTTGCTCTCATGCATCTCCAAATTTCTTTCTCTGACTTTTATCTCTCTTGGTTTAAAATCAGTTTCTAAGAATTGGGAGAACTCAGGAAACTTCTTAGAAGGAAAGAAATCTCTAAGTTCTTTTTTGAGTTTCTCAGAAAATGTTGCAAAGTATTGCAAGAGTCTTTCAATAACAACTAATACTGCTTTTGCATCTGCAAGAGCTCTGTGCGCATCTTTATGATCAACCTCTAAGAAATTCATTAGTGCTTCAAGGTTGTATGATTGATTGTTTGGTAAAAACATCTGAGCAAGATCAAGAGTGTCTATCTGTTTTCCGGAAAACTTAATACCAAAACCTTCTAAGAATTTAATATCAAAATTAATATTGTGTCCTACAATAACACAATCTTTAACAAGATTTTGTATATCATCATATTTCTCTTTAAAGGATTCTGCTTGATCTAGTTCTTCTTGACTGATACCTGTTAGAGCAAGAATTCTTGGTGGGACTTCTTTGGTTGGTTTAAAAACAGATTGCCACTCACTCAATATTTTTATCTCTTTGTTTTCAATTTCAAAAAATACCATTCCCAATTCTAAAACCTCACTCTCTAATGGATCAAACCCAGAGGTTTCAATATCTAAGCTACAAAAAACTGTAGACTTACCTTTATTTAATTTTTGTTGTTTCTTAACCATAAATACAAAAAGGGCGATTGCCCTTGTTTGTATTATATCAAACTACGTATTTAAAAGAAAAGTCTATTCTTCTTCGTCTGAATTTACTGGTACTTCTCCTGCCTCAAATTTCTCTCTTACCGCCTTATCTACTGCGGTCATAACATCATCGTTGGCTTTAAGGAAGGTTTTTGCATTTTCACGGCCTACACCAAGCTTTGTCTCAGCATAAGTGTAAGAATTGCCACTTTTGGATATGACACCGTAAGCAACTCCTGTATCTAGTAAATCCCCTGCTTTAGAGATACCTTCGTTGTACATGATATCAAACTCTGCTGTTTTGAAAGGAGCTGCAACCTTGTTTTTAACAACCTT
>VMFF01000031.1 GCA_007375915.1 Candidatus Doudnabacteria bacterium Gr01-1014_77 | reverse complement strand
GCAGGCTTTAAAGCCTGCTTTTTTATTGCTATACTTTAAACATGAAAAAACAGATTTTAGTCTCTGGATTAAGAGCAACAAGTGAACCACATATCGGTAACTATTTAGGAGCAATTAGGCAGTTCATCGAAAAACAGGATGATTATGACTGCTATTTCTTCATTGCTGATCTGCATACTATGACTACTCCTTTTGAACCTAAAGAATTAAGGAAAAGTTCTTTAGCTGTTCTTGCCGACTATATTGCTTTAGGACTTGATCCTAAAAAGAGCACGATCTTTTTACAATCCCAGGTTCCACAGCACACTGAACTAGCTTGGATTTTTAACTGCATAACCCCAGTATCTGAATTACAGAGAATGACTCAGTTCAAAGACAAGGCTTCTGAGACCAATGCTAAAAGCATTAATGCTGGATTGTTAAACTATCCTGTATTGATGGCTGCTGATGTTTTGCTTTACAAAGGAGAGGTTGTACCTGTTGGTGATGATCAAGTTCAACATCTCGAACTTTCAAGAATCATTTCAAGAAAGTTTAATAATGCGTTTGGAAAAGTATTTCCAGAACCAAAGCCTTTGCTAAACAAAACTGCTCGAGTAATGAGTCTTACTGAACCAACTAAAAAAATGAGTAAAACCGGTGGTGCTGGTATTTTGTTAAATGATTCACCAGAAGAAATTAAAAAGAAATTAAGAAAAGCAGTAACAGCAACTGATGCAAAAGGGAAATCCGCTGGAGTTGATAACCTAATGGGATTATTAAAAGAGTTTGGCACAGAAGGACAATACGAATTTTTCCAAAGCCAACTTAAAGACAATACTATTCAATTCTCTCATCTCAAGGATGCTCTTGCAGAAGTAATCGCAAATCACTTTGCAAAGTTTAGAGAAAAGAGAGCAAAGCTACTTGCTGACCCAGAATATCTAGCTGAGGTGCTAGCAGATGGGGCAAGAAAAGCACAAAGCATTGCCAATAAAACAATATCTGAGGTTAAAGAAAAGGTTGGGTTGTTATAACTTAAAAGGCGCCACTTGGCGCCTTTTTTTATTAACCCAGTAGAACCTTTTTCATCTCAGCAACTTTTTGTTCAACCACTTCTCTAGAAACACCCTCAACCGCTAATCTTAAAAGCGGTTCTGTATTTGATGGTCTTAAATTAAACCAGAAATCCGGATATTCAACGCTTAAGCCATCCATGAGACTAATTTTCCCATCAGTATAAATCCCTTTTATTTGATCTATCTTAGCCAAAGCCTCTTCCTTACTCTTTAACTCCATATTTATCTCCCCTGAATGGAAATATATGTCATATGGCTTTACAATTTCTGATACTGGTTTATTCTCTTCTGAAATATATATTAAAAACTTTGTTACTTCGGTAATTGGTGCTTCGAAAGTTCCGTAATCAAACTTGTACGCAAAGTGTCCTGATGATTCACCACCATAGATTGCGTTGTTTTCAACCATCATCTTTTTTATGAGAGAATGTCCGACAGGAGTTAAAAGAGGTTTACCACCAAATTTCTGAATCATATCCAAGGTTATTCTCCCAGGACGAATATCGTATGCAATAGTTGCTCCTGGATGATCTTTTAATTCAATCTGAGCCATTAACCCTCGCATGATCCCCTGTTTTACTGGTTCCCCTTTTTCATCAATAAAAAAGTATCTGTCAGCATCACCATCTATCCCTATCCCCAGATCTGCTTTTTCTGCTATGACTCGTTCTTTTAATGCTGCAATGTTTTCTGCAACCATTGGATCAGCAGGGTGAGATGGAAAATTACCGTCTAGTTCAAAGTTCATTTTAATTAACTCGCATGGAAGTTTTGCAAACAATGCTTCCATGTCTGGAATTCCCATTGCATTAGCTGGATCAATCACTATCTTAAATCTTTTAATCTTAGAAGTTTCAAGATTTTTTGTTTGTTCAGAAACACATGCTTCAGCAAGACCTTCTCTTTTTCCAAGCAATCCTTTTTCAGAAGCAAATTTAGGCAACTGATCGTTTGCTACCATGTCTCTTAATTCATAAATACCATTTTCTTTGCTAACAGGAAAACCCTTTTCAAATACCAATTTCATTCCATTATATTCTTTTGGGTTATGGGATGCTGAAACCTGTATGCCTGCATCATATCCATAATACCCAACGGAGAAATAGAAGGTTGGAGTAGAAACTAAACCAATCTCATCTACATCAACCCCGCTATCAATTAAACCTGCAATTACTTTTTCTTTTAACGAAGGGCTTGAAAGACGCATATCACTTCCAACAGCCATCTTAAGTTTCTTTTCAATCCCAATTCTTTTTTTAACTAATCCGACAAAAGCCCTAGCTATTGCATAGGCATTGTCTTCGTTTAATTGGGTTGGATAAATCCCTCTAATATCGTAAGCCTTGAAAATCCCTTGATCTATATTCATATGTTGTTTTAATGTTGCTTAGTAATTTTAAGTTTTTAAATATATTAAGTCAAAAACAGCTCGGCCAGACACGTAGAATCCATGTCTGGCCGGGGGCGAGCAAAGTGTGAGGAGGTTGCTAGTGAAAACGCCGTTGGTGCTTCTGGAGCTCGGCCATCAGCGGCATGGTGCAACGTCCCTTCAACACGTTGCCAACCACTGTTCGCCACTCGACGAGAACCCCGCCGTTTGCGAGCGCGCAGGCCGTCATCCGAGTGCCCTCAGGGGCGATCGTTGACAGAGCCCCTCGAACAGCCCCGTAGACCGCCATCTCGTGGTCTGTAGGATTGAGGACTTCGAGCGCAGCCACGATCGCGCCTTCGAGGCACTGACGGAATGAAAAATCCGCCTGAGGGTCGAGATAATGGCGAACAATGCTCACTGCTACCTTCTCCTTCTTACTCTTAGCTCCTCCTTGTGGAACTTCGTGGGCCGACTGGGTGGATTCCTGAGCAGTCGAATTCTGTCGCATTCCCTGGCCCTCATGTATGTCCCGACCTTAGGTGGAATACTACGAGGAGGTCGGTAACCTCGCAGACGTATACGAAAATGTTACTCTTAGAAAAAAGTATAGTCAAGAAAATCTTTTATGTGTGGGGGCATACAACTCAAAGGACCGTCTCACTTCACAAATGTGAGACGGTCCTGGTTGCTTTCCTACTCGTAGGTCAGGAGGCACGCGCCATGCGGGTCGGCTGGGGACGCTTTGCTCTTGCGCGCCCTTTGTAGACCCGAAGACGAACCATCTGATAATCGGCTGCACGACCGCCAGGGCTGACCTTCTGGCGCGCTGCAAACTTCAGCACCCCCTTCTTGCTGAAACCGCAGCGTTCCGTGGCGATCTCCAACCCTAGGGCCGGCTGCTGGAGGAATGACAGAGCCATGTCGAACAGTCGCTCAAAGGAGAAACTGTCCTCGTCGATCATGCCCTTGAAGCAGGCCTGAACGACTGGCAGGATCAGCACCTCGACGTTTGTCAGGGTGCTAGCTCCTCCCTCGATGCGCTCCAGGACAACTCCATGGAGTCCGGCAATCGCTTGCCGGATCTCGTGCCGGTACGCATACAGCGTCCGATCGTAAACGTGACCCTTGGCATGCTCTCCGCCAAGGCGCTCCAAGCGGTCCGGATGACGAACGCTCGGCAGGACGTGCGCAGGAAGCATCTGGAGCACGTCCGGGATCCTTCTTCTCGGTTTCATCGAAAAGGGGGTTGGTGGTGGACTCTCCACTACGTGGGCAGCTAACTACGAGTATTTTCCTCCTCTGTGAATTGTTCAGGTCCGTTTTAAACTTAAAGATATATTATTCTCTTCCTCGTATTAGGTCAATACTGAAGAGAGGGCTGCAGACGCAATGTCCGCAGCCCTCTCTGGGTTGTGTGCTAAGAAGCGAGGCGCCGCAAGCGCCGGGAAGCGAACACGCTAGCAACAATGTCGTTAAAGCTTAGCGTTCCGCTGACTTCGAACCGGCTCTTCCGACCACGACTGTAGCGGTCAGGATAGAACAGGATCGAAATGCAGACGAGGTCGCTGCTTGACGGGTCCTCTTCAGCATCGGAGATGACCATGTGCCACGGCCGCGAGATCCTCGGGCAGTTGCTTCTGAGGTACTTGATCAGGCACTGCCTGCTTCTCAGCATATACGGCGTGCTTTCGAAGCGAAGCGCCTGTTCAACTGCCCGGGAAATAACAAGAGCGGTAAGACAGCGCACTCCTTCTTGCACGCATATCCTCCGCTTCATGTTTTGTCCCTCGACCTGACTTTGATTCCGCTGCTGAGGGTCTGGGTACTTTCTCCAGTCTCTGCGTCGAGGCTGTCGAATTACCCCGCCAACCTGCTTAACCGGATGATGCACTACATCACCTCGCGGTGTTAGGGTGGAACCAACGTCTTGTAGGCTCATAATATTCTACTCCTTAGAAAAAAGCAAAGTCTTAGATTCATTGATTTTAGGTTGTTTTTTAAGTATAATATGCGCATGTCATTTAAAATCGGAATCGTTGGTTTACCAAATGTTGGCAAGTCAACATTGTTTAATGCAATTACAAAAAGTAAGGTAGAAGCAGCAAACTACCCTTTTGCTACTATTGATCCGAATGTTGGTGTTGTTCCTGTTCCTGATGAACGACTAGCAAAATTAGCTGCTTTGGAAAACTCTGAAAAAATTGTTCCAACAGTTATTGAATTCGTTGATATTGCAGGATTGGTTGCAGGAGCTCATAAAGGAGAGGGTTTGGGAAACAAATTTCTAGCAAATATCCGTGAGGTTGATGCTATTTTAGAAGTTGTTCGTTTTTTTGAAGACAAAGATATTATTCACGTTTCAGGTGGTGTAGATCCAAAGCGTGATGTTGATGTAATTAGTATTGAATTAGCTCTTGCAGATTTAGAAACAGTTGGTAAAAGATTAGAAGCTGCTTCTAAAGAAGCAAAACAAGGAAATAACCGGGAGGCTTTGGTTAGAAAAGCTGCTTTGGAAAAATACCAAAGAGTTTTAGCAGAAGGAATTCGCGCAAGCGAAGCTGTTTTAACAGAAGAAGAGGCTAAGTCTGTAAAAGAATTACAGCTTTTAACAACTAAACCATTTCTGTATGTTGCGAATGTTGCTGAGACTGAAGTCGCTAAGTTTTCTGATCAGTCTTTTATACCAATTTCTGCAAAGATTGAAAGCGAGCTCGCAGAGCTTCCAGATGCAGAAAGAGATGAGTATCTTAAAGAGCTTGGTATGACTGAATCTGGATTAGACAAGATTATACGATCAGCTTACAAAACTCTTGGTTTAATTACTTTCATAACAGCAGGACCAAAAGAATCAAAAGCATGGACATGCCCAGCTGGTACTAAAGCCCCTCAAGGTGCTGGTATTATTCACACTGATTTTGAGAAAGGCTTTATACGAGCTGAAGTAATTTCCTGGGACAAACTGTTAGAAGCTGGTGGTTATGGTGTTGCTCGCGACAAGGGTTGGTTAAGGCTGGAGGGCAAAGAATATGTCCTTGCTGATGGTGATGTAGTTCACTTTAGGTTTAATGTTTAATCTAGATTTAACGAATATTTAATCTCTCCGGAGTATATATATTAGGGACAAAGTTAAAGCTCTTTAGAGCCTTGCAAATATAACGGGATTCTGGTATACTCCTTTTACAAATCAATATTAATATTCGTCCGAGCAATTTGATTCGGATGATGATGAGAAAGGAATTTGATCATCATGCCAAAGTATGAATTGATGTACATTGTTGCATCAACAGTTTCCGATGACCAAATCCCCACAGTAACTGATGGGGTTTTATCGTTTATAGGGAACTACGAAGGCAAGGTTATACGAGAGGATTTGATGGGCAAGAAAAAGCTCGCTTATCCAATCAAGAAAACCAAGAATGGTTTTTACGCAGGCATTACTTTTGAAATGCCTGGAACAAAGATCAACGAGTTTGACGCAAAGCTTAGAACAACTCCTGACATTGTTCGTCATATTGTTGTAAACATTGATGAGGATCTTGCTCGAAAAGAAAAAGACGAGATTGCTCAAGAAAAGATGAACAAGAATAGAACCGAACGTGCAAAGACTGCTCCAGTTGCTGAAGGAAGTGAAGTCACTCCTGAAAACTTGGACCAGAAGATTGAAGAAGCTTTAACCGAAGACCTTAAAAACGTTTAATCATTAACATGCCGCTTAAGCGGAAAACTTATGGATTTAAACAAAGCGTTAATTATCGG
>VMFF01000030.1 GCA_007375915.1 Candidatus Doudnabacteria bacterium Gr01-1014_77 | reverse complement strand
GATACGAATGCTGATTGTATTCTTACGGGCTTTGACATTTCACCTCCAATATAGAGCATATCTCCAGCTCCTAGAAGTTTTTCAGCACCAGGTGTATCTAAAATCGTTCTTGAATCTATCTGAGAAACAACCTGGAGTGCAATTCTAGAAGGTATGTTTGCTTTAATAATACCGGTAATAACATTAACAGAAGGTCTTTGTGTTGAGAGTATAAGGTGAATACCGACGGCGCGACTCATTTGAGCTAGGCGGACTATACCTGCCTCAAGTTCTCTTGGATACGCCATCATAATATCAGCAAGCTCATCTATAACAATGACTATATATGGCATTGGCTCTGGCGCAATATGTTTTTCTGGATCGTATGTGCCTTTTTTCTTCAATTCCTCAATTTTTTCAAGTTCAGGGGCGAGTATGTTTTTGTGGTATGAGTCTATATCTTTTGCTGCTTTTGATTCCAGTATATCGTATCTTCTGTCCATTTCTTTTGTGGCCCATTTTAGTGCAAGTATTGTTTTCTTTGCATCAGTAATGACGGGAGTTAGAAGGTGAGGAATTTTATTATACAAAGTAAGCTCAACTCTCTTTGGGTCAATCATAATCATTCTTAGGTTTTCTGGTGAGTTTCTGTAAAGTAGGGAGGTAATGATCGCATGGATAGTTACAGATTTACCAGATCCCGTAGCTCCAGCCACAAGCACATGGGGCATTTTTGCTATATTAGCAAAGTGTGATTTCCCAGAAATACCTTTACCAAGTGTGACTAGAAGTGGTTTGTCAGATTTTTGGAAATCATCAGAGCCAAGGAGATTGGCAAGACCAACTGTAGATTTTACAGAATTTGGTATTTCTATACCAACTAAAGATTTACCAGGTATTGGTGCCTCAATTCTTAGCGGATGAGCTGCAAGCGCTAAAGATAAATCATTTTGTAAACCTATTATTCTGGATATTTTGACACCCTCTGCAGGTTTCAGGGCATATCTAGTAACAGAAGGTCCAATAGATACCTCATCCATTTCTACATCAATACCAAAGTTTTGTAGAGTTCTCTTTATAATGTTTGCATTTGCTTTTATGTCACCTGACACGATTCTTCCTTTATCATCTTCGAGTATTGATAGTGGGGGAGCGACATATTTTGTACTACTCATTACCCTTGGGTTGTACTTTATATCAGATTCCTCTTCATCGCTTTTTTTAACAAAAATACCTCTCGATTGTTTTTTCTCTTTCTTTTGTTCTTTATTTTCTTCTTCCTCTTTTTCTTCTTCTTCATCCTCCTCTATCTTTTTCGCTATGGTTTTTATATCTTCATCCTCGTCTTCCTCATCTTCCACTTTAGATTTTCTCCAGAATAAAATGGAATCTACAGTAATTCTTGTTTCAAAAAGTACAAGGCATGAGATGATAAGAAGTGCGATTAAGATTATTCCACTTGTATAAAAACCGAACATGTTAAGAAGTGGGGTAGATATGACCCATCCAAGTTGACCTCCACGAGCTGTCCAATACTGTCTAGATACAAGATCTATTATTCCAAGTCCGGACACAAAAAATAATACTCCACCAAGAAACTTAATGTTATTAAAATTCCTCTCCTCTTTTTTAAAAAAAGAAATACTAAGCAGTAGAAAAAAAATTGGAATCAGAAAGTAACCGATTCCAAGTAATATCGAAAGTAGTCTGTATACCTCTTTTCCAACAGGTCCGGCATAATAGACTTCGGCTCCCACAGACCCTGTCTTTATGGAAGCTAATATAAAAATTATTGATAAGACAAAAAAGGCTACTGCAAAAATACCTTGTTTTGTTTCATTTTTAATACTACTTAAAATATTGTCTCTAGATATTTTTGGGCTTAATTTTGAATTTTTCTTATCTTTATTTTTTGGTGCCATGCGTTTATTTTAAATTGAGTATTGTGTAATAAGGTTGTTCAATAAAGAGTGTTTGTCAGAAATTTTGAACCAAACACATTATAGCAAATTTTTTATGCAATTTCTTCTAATTTTATATATTATTTACAATCATAACTTATCCCCTATGCTTTGCATCGGTCCATATTCCGTCTTTGCGAGCGAAAGCGAAGCAATCCAGTATTTATATAAAATACAACCTGGATTGCCACGCTTCGCTCGCAAAGACAAACAAAACAATAACAAATACCGCGTGCACTATGTGTCGAGGTGGTTTATTAATACTTTTCAAATTTTAAACAATTATTTATCTTCTATTTTTGTTAAATAAAATACACTCTAGTAATGTATATGATTGTGTTTTGTACTAACAAAATGAGACTTTACATTTTTTAATGGACATATTATCATTGAGCCAGATAACTTCTCCGTCCTTGAGCTTTTAAAGACAAAAACAAAAGGACATTCAATAAAATAAAGGACTTTCTATTAAAAGACATTAATAGACATTTATAATATGGATAATCAAAATAAAAACAATTTAGTTAATTCTCATGGTGAAAACAACCTTATAAAAAGGGTTGATATTGAAGTCCTCTTCGCTGGAGATTC
This sequence comes from Candidatus Doudnabacteria bacterium Gr01-1014_77, assembly GCA_007375915.1. Classification (GTDB taxonomy): domain Bacteria; phylum Patescibacteriota; class Doudnabacteria; order UBA920; family VMFF01; genus VMFF01. The sequence continues at coordinate 3,725 of VMFF01000030.1, read as the reverse complement.
TTATGGCCTTTTTGTTTTTCAAAAGACTGATCGGTTGGTCAGAGCGGTATATTTATTGACAAGTTTAATGTCCGATAAAGAGCCAATGAGGGAGAGGACAAGAGGGCTTGCCAACAATATGTTAGAGAACGCTTTTGGTATGTCCGATAGAATTTGGGGAGAAGAGGTTTATCAGAGAAATCTACTATTTATAATAAGCGAATTGTCACTTCTCTTTGATATAGCAGAAAGTAGTAAAATGATGTCAAAAATGAATCATCAGATCATTACATCAGAATTAAAGAAATTGGCCGATTTTTTAATAACTTCTTCAGTAAATTATTCATCAGCAAAAATAGCTTTTGAACCAAATCTTTTTGATGGTGATTATAACTATGTGCCAGATCAAACATTTCAACAAACTTCTCAAACACAAGAACAAAACAATAAAGATGATTCCATAAAGGACAATTCTTCTTTAAATAAAGGACAGAATAATGTTGTCTCAGACAAAAATATAGAGGTAAATAAAGATATGTCCTTTATAAAAATTAGCGCATCAGTAAAAGACAAAAATAATAGACAAGATATTATATTATCGATGTTAAAAAGTGGTGTGAAACTTACGATAAAGGATTTTGCTAAGAATATAAAGGGTTGCAGTGAAAAAACAATACAGAGGGAGCTTCTAAGTCTGGTCTCAAAAGGTATTCTTAAAAAGGAGGGGGAGAGAAGGTGGTCTAAGTATTTTATAGCAAAGTAAAGGACAAAAAACAGCCTGTTTACCTACGGACAGGTCTCTTAGAAGTAAGAGTTTAGTTTTTTAGAACCACAATTTGTAGGAAACTCAAAACACAAAAAATGTTCCGCAAATCGGAACATTTTTTGTATCTTTTAAAAAGTTAAAAAGTCATAACCTAACACCTGTTAAAAGGGCTTGTTTTTTTACATATTATATGCAACAATGAAGTCCGTGGTTAATTTAGTTGAGGTTTTTATTTAAAGTACTTAATTTATACAAATTAAATACGATAAGTGAAAGCTTTTTTTAGTTATCCACAGTTATATATTTTGCTAGATATTCTAACACGATATATAATATGCTTTGAGGTCTGTGTTGCGCCTTAAAACGCTTCATATTTCCTCAGAAATTAGACAGCTTTAAGGCCGTCTAATCGAGTTGATCTGAAACGGTCAACAAGATACGGAAAACTGATTCGGGCAAGTCTTTGCCCATTTGTCAGTGGTCGAGAACTTTGACAATTGAATATGTCGGAAATACAGAAAGGATAGTTTTAGTTTATGTCAGCTAATCTTTCCAACTTGTGTCGAACTCAGATACTTTAATAAGCTTTCGTCTGCTCAGGATGATCGTGTATTTGAGAATATGGGTAGGGAAGAATAGTAGAAAGAAAGTCGCGTGTGCAATATGTCGGCCACGTGTTATCTCGAAGTTTTTGAAAGGTCATTTCAGGACTTATTGAGAATCGAGACGTTCATCAGATTTAGGTAAAAGAGTTTTTAGTCGAAACATTTTATTTAGCTCGCAAGAGTTTACTGATGAGAAAACAGAGACAACTCTTTCCAACGTTATTAGTTTTTATTAGTTATGTTTAGGAAAGTTTTTTCTTTTAATTTAAAAATTACAAATTAGATATGAGTAAAAAATTAATCGGTATCGTCGCATCATTTGCGTTGGTACTTTCATTGGTGGGTGCTAATACAGCATCAGCTTTGACAGCAGCCGACGTGGCTATGCTTCAAGCTGCAGGGATAATTTCAGCTGCACAAGCTGCATCCCTAAATGCTTCATTGATGCCTTCATCAACAGTTTCATCAGGATACACTTTTGCAAAAGACCTTACAGTCGGAAGCAGAGGTGCTGATGTCACTGCTTTACAAGAAATGCTTGTTAGCGGAGGACATCTAGTTATGCCAGCAGGAGCAGCTTACGGCTACTTCGGAGGTTTAACAAAAGCTGCTCTTATTAAATACCAATTAGCAAAAGGTATTACACCAGCAGCAGGATACTTTGGTCCTAAGACAAGAGCTATGGCAAACGCTTCAGGTATGCCAAGTTCACCAAGTATGCCAAGCACACCAGGTGCAGCAGTTTCAGGAACAGATTTGATGGTTACACTAGCTCCAACTTCACCTATGACAGGTGCTGTAGTTGCAGGTCAAGCTATTGCAAATCTTGCTGAATACACATTCACAAACAAGTCAGCAACTCCAGCGGTTGTTACTAACGTAACATTCCAAAGAGGAGGTGTTTCAAATGACGCTGTTTTGACAAATGTTTACCTATACAATGGTGTAAACAGATTGACAGATTCAGCTTCTATCTCACAAGGTAAAGTTGCATTTAATGCTCCATCAGGACTATTTACAGTTCCTGCAGGATCTTCAATGACAGTTTCTTTGAGATCAGACATCGTTACAGGTACAGCATATAATGGACAGATATTGGTTCTATCTCTTACAGGAGTAACATCAAATCTTCCAGTCTCTGCTGTTTACCCAATATCCGGTGCTTCACAAACAGTTTCATCAGCTACACTTGCAACAGTAAGTTTTGCTGCATCATCAACCCCAACAACAACAACTCTTGATCCACAATCAGATTTCGTTATGTGGCAACAGAATGTAGACGTTGGTACAAATGATGTTTGGATGAAATCATTAGCATTGAGACAAATTGGTTCAGTCGCCGCAGGTGATTTGGGCAATTTCAGATTCTATGTTGATGGTGTACAAGTTGGCGCTACATTAAGTGCTTATGATTCAAATGCTTATTTAACATTTGATTTGTCAGCAAGCCCAGTGAAGTTGACAACAGGTTCACACACTTTGAAATTAGTCGGAGATATAATTGGAGGTTCAACAAGAAACTTCAGTTTCTCACTTAGACAAGCTTCAGATGTAAACGTTGTTGATTCACAATTGAATATCAATGTTACAGCTACAACAGGAGCTGATACAGGATTCTCAAACAATGACACAACAACAGGAACAGTTTCAGTTAGCTCAGGAACATTAACAATTACAAAGAAAACAGATTCACCTTCAGGTAATACAACTTTGAATGCTTCAAGTGTTTCACTTGCAAGATTCGAGGTTAAAGCAGCAGGTGAAGCTATGAAAGTTGAAAACTTGTATGTAAAGTGGGCAGGTGCAAACAGAGGCAACATCAGAAATGGTGCATTATTTGCTAACGGTGTTCAAATTGGTAGCACAGCAGATATAGCTTCTTCATCAGCAGGTACACTATACAACCTAGGTTCTTCACTTGTAGTCTATCCAGGAGCACCAGTCACTCTCGAAGTAAGAGGTGATATATATTCAAGTTCAGGCGCACAATGGGTAAACGGTGATGTGCTTACAGTTTCATTGGTTGCAGGAACTTCAAACGTTCAAAGATTGAAATCACTATCTTACGTAGGATCTTCTGCAATTGCAGCTAACCAAATGACAGTTGCTCAAGGTACTTTGTCTCTTTCAAAACAAAAGTCTTTTTCCAATACGAATAACATCACAAAACTCCGGTAAAGACAAAGAAAACTTAGGATTTCAAACTGCTAAAGAAATTCTCCCGGAACAAGGATTTGACTATATTTTCCAGACTGCCGGTATTTTTGACTATTACAACGAAAGAAACCCGAACGAAGCGGGCACCATCATAATTAAATAGTAAGCCAATTATTCTGCCGATATTTTCTTTGCCGAGTTTCTACATGATTATAAAA
>VMFF01000029.1 GCA_007375915.1 Candidatus Doudnabacteria bacterium Gr01-1014_77 | reverse complement strand
TTTCTTTTTGCATCATCAAGAGAATCTTTTAATCCAAACTTAACAAGAAGCTTGTACCAACCATATTTTCCAACAACATAGTTTAGAGAATATGAAATGAGGAAAGAAACACAAACAAGAAAGACAACTAAAACAACCCTTTTAATATCATGACCAGCAGTTATAACCCCGAGGAAGATTATTAATCCACCAGGGAAGTATTGTCCTAAAAGTAGGAAGCCTTCAATGATTGCACCAAAGAAGATTAACCAAAGACCATATTCAGTAAAATATCCTTTCAAGACTTCAAACAGAGCTTTGTCTGTAGGTAGATGAAAGATTCTCCAAATCAAAGCAAGCAAAAGATACAGGCCTAAAAGAAGCAAGGGGATTGAAAGAAGTTTAAAGACGTTTTTTGTCATATCAAGAGCATAACAAAAAAACGCCAGAGAGGCGATTAAAGCATGCTTAACCTTAACTCTTGCTTTTTATCTGACATACTTTCATAATAAATGTAATTAATGACATAAAATGAAAAAACTAATATTTTTGAGTGCTATCGTCTTTTTATTGGCCGCGGGTTGTAGCTCTACCAAACCTTCTACACAGAATAATAGCCAAGCTGTGTCCGAGCAGAATTCTAATACAACCAATGATGCAACACCGAACACCGATGGCAATTTTGTTAAGATATTAACTTGTAAAGCGGCTGTTCCTCAAAACAAAGACGCTACTTATACTTCAGCGGGAGTGAGTGTAAATAATATTTACACGAATCAACAATACGGCTACTCTTTTTATTACCCAAAAAATTGGTATGTAGACACTACTTTTGCGAACGATCCGTTTACAGGACGAGGTGAAGGCAATGAATGTATGGGCGGGGATATCTATGTTACTAATTACAACAAGTCTTTTTCATTCCCAGAAGAACATAGTGATTATGATGCTGCGTTAATGCGTGTTTATGAAGTTGATGCCAAATCTACAATAAAAGGATTTGTAAATCTTTTTTTCAAAAACTATACTACTGTAACCACAAAAGATGTTAGCTTCGGTGGAACACCGGGCCAAATAGTCACAGCAACTGCTCCTGATAATAACAATCAGCCAATGACACAAACTTGGGCTGTAGTAAAAGCACCAAGCAAAAATCAGATCTTCTTGTTTGGTTCAAGTAAAAGCAAAGATGTTTTTAACCAAATGGTTAATAGTTTTAAGTTTTTGGAATAATCAAAATATAACGTAATAAAAAAATATCAACCATCTGGTTGGTATTTTTGATTTGGCTGGGGTGGTAGGATTCGAACCTACGAATGGCGGCTTCAAAGGCCGCTGCCTTACCACTTGGCGACACCCCAAAGTTTGTTAAAAAGCCCTAAAAGTATATAATATCTTAACAGTCATGTAAACACGAAAAACCATGGAAGTACATAAAGTAGAAGTAGTATCTAAAAAACAGCTCACAAGTAAAATCTATGAATTAAACGTTCGTTTAGTTAATTCAAGCAACTTAGAGTTTAAAGCAGGGCAGTGTGTTGGTTTTCACGTTCTTCCTGAGACAGATGGTCCTGATCTTCAAACCAAAGAAAAACGTTTGTATTCTTTAACATCACTACCTGAGCATGGAAATGAGTTAAGCTTTTGTGTTGATGTTACACCAATGGGTCCTGGTTCCCAGCTAGTACTTGATGCCAAAGTAGGCACTCAGTTTAACCTCGAAGGCCCTTATGGTGGGTTTATTGTCTCAGACAAAACCAGAGATTTACTCTTTCTTGCAACTGGTGCTGGCATTGCTCCGTTTAGATCAATGATAAAAGACTTGTTAAAGAGCGGGTTTGATAAGAAGATAACACTGTTGTTTGGTCTTAGGAATGAAGATGACATCTTTTACCATGATGAGTTTTCAAAACTTTCAGAAGAGTATTCAAACTTTACTTTCATTCCAATGCTTTCACAGCCCAAAGGAGATTGGAAAGGGGAAACAGGTAGAATAACTAAATACATTGAGGAAAACAGCTCTAAGTTTACAGGATATTTAGCATACATCTGTGGTTCTCCCGAAATGATTAAAGACACGCGTAGTCTCCTCATTTCAAAGGGCTGGGGAGTTAGAGATATTAAGATTGAGATTTTCCACTAATTCGTATATTATTTCTTTAAATCAAGAAAGGGACACATATGGGAATGTTTGATAAGCTAAAAGACTTAAATTCAATGCGTCAGCAAGCTAAGCAAATGCAAATGCAGCTTGCACAGGTTCAGGTAACAGGACAATCAAAAGACGCTATGATTCGTTTAATCATGGATGGTAATCAGGATATTAAAAGCGTTGAGGTTTTAGATGGCGTTGTTGGTGACAGAAAAAAGATTGCCCAAGACATTCGAGAAGCATTACATGACTTAAATGAAAACTTTAAGAAGATGATGCAAGAAAAATACGGAAATATGTTCCAATAAAAAAAGCCCCGAGCCGGGGCTTTTTTCTTTTAGTGGTGTCTATGTTTTCCCATCATGATTGCTAGACCAAGGAATATTAAGATCATTGGCCAGAAAGATGAAACCTGTAATTCTGGAAACATGTTATCCAACAAAACCATTAAACCAATGATAATCAGAAAGAACCCAAAGACTCCTCGTGTGTGATTGTAGTGATCATCGTGTTTGTTTTTTGGCATTTCTTCTCGGTTAAGATCTTCTTTTAATCTGCCAAATTCTTTTTCTACAATACTAGTTCTTTCTCCTTTTTCAGGGATAACTACAATGAGTAGGAGGTAGAGGACAATACCAGAACCTGCTACTAAAGTGATTGCAAGAAAAATTAAACGGACCAACACTGGATCAGTTTCAAAATATTCAGCAATTCCACCACAAACTCCGGCAATAATACGGTGTTCTTTAGATCTTCTTAGGTTTTTTATGTCACTCATTTGTTTTTGTTTCCTTTTTGTTGATTAAAGATGTTTTTGTAATTCAGCTGTCATGCTTGCTTTAGGAGCAGCACCAACAATTTCACCAACTTGTTGGCCGTTTTTAAAAAACTTTAAAGTTGGTATGCTCATAATCCCATAGCGCATTGCAAGCTCACCTTCTTCATCAACGTTTACTTTGACGACTTTTGCTTTTCCGCTGTATTCTGTGCCAATTTCTTCAACAATAGGGGATATTGCACGGCATGGACCACACCAAGCTGCCCAAAAATCAACGATTACGGGTATTTCTGACTGCAATACTTCTTTTTCAAAATTATCCTTTGTTACGTTCATTGTATTTCCTATTTATTTTAATGACCTCTTCATTTTATCCACAACAAATGGTGTTGTCAAAGCCCCCAGCCTACTATATATTGAAAGTACAAAGAAAAATAAATTAATCCTTGCAAGGATTTAAAACAAAAACAAAAGTGCCAAGGAAAATAGCTCAAAACCTATCTATCCTAATCCCTGCAGTTGCATTGCTGTTGTTTGCTTTTAATTGGCAAATACCTCAAGCAAAGACTGGAAAGGTCTTGGGAGCTGCAATTACCCAAACATCTCCTGATACAAGTCAGGATTTTAATTTTTCTACCCCACTGCAAGGACCAATTGTTTCTCCTCCAAGAGGAGATAGTGTTAATGAGGACAAGGAAGTTAAACAAACAAACTATTCTGTATCACCTGATGTTAAAGCAAAGGCTTTCTTAGTCTATGATCCTGTTGCTCAGACAATTTTGTATCAGAAAAACATTGATGGTCAGGTTGCAATTGCTTCTTTAACAAAATTAATGACAGCGATCGTTGCTTTCGAAGATCCAGGCTTTATAGAAGCAATCACCATAACTCAAGAAGATGCTTTGAAAGTCAGTCCATATCTTGGTTTAGTTCCAGGAGACAAAGTTTATCCTGAGGACTTACTTAAAGCAATGCTTCTTGGTTCTGCAAATGATGCTGCATTAACTCTTGCAAATCATTTTCCCAACAAAGCAGAATTTGTTTTGAAGATGAACGCAAAAGCAAAAGAACTTGGTATGGAGAATACCCACTTTAGCAATCCAGTTGGTTTTGATTCAGAAGCAAACTATTCAACAGCAAAAGATTTAAGAAAGTTAGTTAATTACGGAATTGATAAATTGCCGTATGATCAAATCTGGAGTCAGCAAGCAAGTTATTCTTTTGAATCATTACTAGGAAAAACATACAAGATTAAAAACAGTAATGAATTAGTTTTTGAATACAAGAATATTAAATCAATCAAAACAGGGTACACAGCAAAAGCTCAGGGCAACATGATTGTAGAAGCAGAGAATGATAATGGTAATAAAGTCATTGCAATTGTTTTAGGAACACCAGACAGAAACGATAGCACACTTGAAGTGATTAAGTATGTGTTTGATAATTTTAGTTGGAATTAAAAAAGCATCAGCCGTTTGACTGATACTTACCCCGATGATCATCTTTGTCATCGGGGCTTTGCTTTGTTGCGAGGAGCAGTGTTGCTTGCGAGGCCTCTAGTCGCGCTTCTTGTACAACCCGTACCCACCACCAGCAAGGCCAGCAATCAGGAGCCACATATACGCGGTGACCGCCCGGTAGCTCATGCCGGTCCAGAAGCCGACGTCCTTGATCACGTTCGCGGCGTTGATGTTGATCATGAGGATCGCGACAAGCCCGATCACTGCAAGCAGGATCGCGACAAGCCCGATCACAGATTCGATCGCCATCGGCTTCTTTTCAACCGCTTGCATCTCTGCTGACTCTCCCGTCATCGATCCTCCGGTTGCGCGTTTAGTCGCTTAAGAGTACCCAGCCCACGAACAGCAGGAATGCTACAAGCAACATCGTGATCGAGCTGCTGGCGTAGTAGGCGACAGCAGTCCACGGACCGATTGCCACGATCGCTGGCTCGGCGGTCATGAGCACCAACGTTGGGATGCTGATCAACACTCCAGCGGCCAGTGCGATCAACCCCATGAGAGTCTCGAGCGGAATTGACGTTCTCCCGCTAACTGCCTTGTTTCTTTGCTCGTCCGTCATCGATCCTCCGTTCATGTGTGCTCACATTCTACAGAAAAGGTGATTTGTGAGCAAGGACTTGGATTTAGGATATTGCTCGTTTTGTGGTATAATAAAAAGCGTAAAAACATATTATGATCAGTTATCATCTCCTAAAAGTTTTAATTTTGGCAGGGATTTCTTTTTTCGTTGCTTTAGCAGCAACTCCTTTGCTAACTAACCTTCTTTTAAAGTTCAAAGTTGGAAAAAATATCCGTAATGATGGTTCAACTCCTGTGTATAGCAATATGCATGCTGGGAAGCAGGGAACACCAACTATGGCAGGAATCCTTGTTTGGGGAACAACCTGTTTTTTAATCGCCCTGTTTTGGTTTTTAGACAGAGTTTTACATATAGAATATTTCCATATATTAAACTTTTTGACTCGTAAAGAAACATTGCTTCCTGTTGGAGCTTTGTTTGGTGCTTCTTTGATTGGTTTGTTTGATGACTATTTAGACTGGAGAGGTAGAGGTTACAAGAACAGAGGAATTCGTTTTAGATACAAGTTAATTTTCTATGCTCTAGTTGCAGCAGTTGGTGCTTACTGGTTCTATTTCAAACTAGGTTTCGACTATCTCTCTGTTCCGTTTTTTGGAAACCTCTACATTGGTTGGCTTTACATTCCTTTTTTCATTCTTGCTGCAGTTGGTACTAGTTTTTCTGTAAATCAAACTGATGGTTTAGATGGTTTAGCAGGTGGAACATTGTTAACGTCTTTTCTTGCGTATGGATTAATTGCATATCTAGAGGGTCGTTATGAGTTAGCTTCTTTCATTGGTGTCATATCCGGTGCTTTGCTTGCTTTTCTTTGGTTTAATATTTTTCCGGCAATGTTTTTCATGGGAGACACGGGTTCAATGGGTCTTGGAACGGTTTTAGCTGTTATTGCTTTTTTGCTGCATGGAGAACTCATCCTACCTATTATTGGAATTGTTTTTGTAATTGAAGCTCTTTCTTTGTTTGGCCAGATATTCTGGCGAAAAGTGTTTGGAAGAAAGCTTTTACTCTCATCACCACTACATCATCATCTAGAAGCTTCTGGTTGGCCTGAAGCAAAGGTAACTATGCGGCTTTGGATCATTTCAATGGTTTTTGCAATGCTTGGTGTGATTATTCATTTCGTTGGTACAAAAACTTAAAAAAGAGGGAAAAACAAAATGTATTCAAAAATCATAAAGAACGGAACAATTATTGATGGAACAGGGAAGCCTGCGTTTAAGGCTGATATTGCAATTGAGCAAGACAAAATTGTTCAGATTGGTAATTTGCAAAAAGCCAATGCAGAGGAAATATATGACGCAACAGGAAAATACATTGCTCCTGGTTTTGTTGATATTCAAAATCACTCTGACGTTTACTGGACTATTTTCGACAGTCCAAGCTTAGACAGTTTGGTTGCTCAAGGAATTACAACAGCAATCATTGGTAATTGCGGAGCGTCTTTAGCGCCCTTGCTTTCAAGAGACGCGCTTCTTTCAATTCAGAAATGGCACAATTTAGAGGGAGTTAATTTTAACTGGTTAACTTTTGATGAATATTTAAATGAGTTAAGTAAAATCAGATATTATTTTATTCTGTTTCAAAGCAAAAATGGAAAGTATCGAGCCATTCAAGATAAAAAACTAA
>VMFF01000028.1 GCA_007375915.1 Candidatus Doudnabacteria bacterium Gr01-1014_77 | reverse complement strand
CTGAAACAAAAATAATCCACAAAAAGCAGAGCGGAAAAAGAAGAATGGCTGGGCTATTTTTTGCTTTTGTCCTCGTTTTTTTGGGTATTTTAACACCAAGCTTAAATAATCCAAGCGTTTTAGCAGCAAATACAGTAAGTATTAAGCTTCAGTTTAAACAGACTGGTTCAGTGAAGGCAGCCGTATTTCAGTATTATGCAACTGCATTAGTTGATGGGACTCCAATTCCTTGTGCTAGCAAGACCTGTGGTTCTGGTAAGTATGAGCTTCATTGGAATTTTGATAGCAAGGAACAGGATGCACATTATGATAACAGAAACCCTATTCAGTTTGAGTCGAGTCAAGGAACTATTGTTAAGGTAGTAGTAAAAGATTTACAAGCAAATACTTCATACACAGCGCAAGCTGATAGAAACAAAGCAACAGCAACAACAACTACGCCTCCTGTTGAAGAAACAGGTAAAGCCGCAGTTGATTATGTTCTTGATCCATTTTTTGGAATCATAAACAAGGTACTACAAGCTTTAGCTTTTGGTATTATTGGTTTCCTGTATTTTGTTCTTAATATAATAATACTGCCGATTATTCAGGTGTTATTAACCATTCAACCGCATGACGCTTCTTTTTCAGCGGTGATTTTAGTTGGTTGGGTTTTTGTTAGAAATGTGGCTAATATCCTTTTCATCATCGCGATGATTATTCTTGGTATGGCAACTTTGCTTCGTGTCGAAAAGTATAACTACAAGCATTTAATTCCAGAGCTTGTTTTAATGGCAATCGCAGTTAACTTTAGTTTGGTTGTTGCTCAGTTGATTTTAGGTGTTGCTGATACATTCCAGGCACAGTTTTTGCCAAACAACAAAGATGTTTTGAATGCTCTTGCACATCAGTTGATGGTTTCACCCCTTCAGAATATTAGTAAGGATCTTTTTCATGGTAGTTTTGCTGATCTAATATCAACGTTGGTATATTTCATTTTTGCCGTAGGTACTTTCTTTGTTTTTGCAGCTATTGCAGCTTTCCTAGTCATCCGAATTGTTGCCCTTTGGCTGTTGTTAATGCTTTCACCAATTGCATATGTTGGAATGATTTTACCTGATACACATCATGAAGCAATGAAATGGTGGAGTAATTTCTTGAAGTATGCTTTTCAAACACCGATCCTTGGATTTTTCCTACATCTTTGCGCAGTCATTGCTGTGTCTCAGTCAAAATTTCTTGCTAAAGCAACAGAAAATACATCTTTAGTATCAGGTGGTGTTAATACAGCAGCTCAGTTTGCATACAATTCGCTGTCGAGCGTTTTGTTGCTTGTTTGTTTGATGGCAGGACTTGAAGTTGCAAAAGAGCTTGGTACGTTTGGTGCGTCTTCAATTACTGGTTTGGTTGAAAAAGGCACACACCTTGTTGGTGTTAAACCAATTGAAATGTTAGGTGAGATGGGATATCAAAAAGCTCAGAGGTTGAAACGTGAAATGACAGCAGGGTTGTACGAGAAAGCTCATTTCCAGGACCAGAACGCTGGAAAGAAATTTGGTTGGTCAAATGTTTTAGACAAAGATTTTGCATGGCGTACAAAGTTAACTGGGTGGGCTGTTTCAGCATTGAATCCTGATGCTGCTTACAAAGCAAGACATAAAGAGTTTGAAGAGCTAAATGAAGAGGAGAAGCTAAACGCCGAGAAGGCAGCTGAGGATATGGTGGTTGTTGATAGATCAAGAGGAACTCAATGGCATGAAATTAGAAAATCAGAACAAGAAAAACAAGAGAGAGCTTTTGTTGATCACTTCAAAACCAAGTCTGCTGGTGAGTTAATGGATTTGGCTCATGGTTTTGTTGATTCTGGATATATAAACGAAACACGTGGTAAGCAGGAAATGAGGGCATTGATTACTGCTGCATACCAAACAGGGAAAATTAGAGATATTGTAGAGGATTGGACTGGTCAAGGAGAGTTTACAGAAGAAGCTCAAGACTATTTCTTTAGAGATGCTTTGAAGGGTGATCATGAAATGAAAAGGTTTAGAGATTCAATGAACGATATTTCTAAAGAAAAGAAACTTGGCTATGGTGTTGGTCAGCATCTGCTTAATGAAGAGGAATACGATAAGGCGTATGCACCAATAATTCCACATTTCGAACGTTTAAGAGATTTAGCTAGAGAAGATCAGGCTTTGGCCATTGCTGATACAGACCCAACTTTGGTTAAGGATGAACCAGAAGAGGAGGAAGCACGTAAAAAGTTGATTGCAGATCGAAGGACCGTTATTGCAGGAGAAAAAGACAAGATCAATGAGACAATAGAACAATTGAAAGGGGCAAAAGAATACAAAGACCATCACAAGAAAGCAATGGCAGCAAGAAGACGCAGACAAGCTCGCCAGATTCGTCACTGGGGCGCTACTGATTTACCGGCAGTTAATCCAACTGGTATTGATAGGGTGGATGAAGATGGAAATGTCAGTGAACCTTTGAAAATGTATATAAAGAGAATGGATAAGTATAACAGTGTTCCTTTAAATCAAAGATCGATGGAATACTTTGCTGGCGTTAAGATTGATCAAAAGACAGGAGCCTTTGTTTTTAAAACCCCTGAACAGAAGAAGGTTTGGGATTTTGTTCTTGCAAACCATCCATCATTTGCTAAGAGAATATATAACGCGGCAAGAGGTATTACTTATGCTGGTCACCCTAAATACAAAGATATCCCTGCTGAAGGAGTTCCGTATTATGTGCGTCATACTGTTACTCAAAACGTAAATGGAAAAGTTAAGGAAATAGATAAGTACATGAAACCTCAACCAGATGGTTCATACGCAGAATTAAGTGGCGCAGAGTTGGCTGAGCTAGAGAAAAACATTCGCACAATGGGCACTAGGTTAGATGAAGACAAAACAGGTAAGGGCTCACAATCAGGAGGCAAACCAGAAGATAAGAATCAATCGATCGATGCAACAGAAGACCTTGGTAATATGAAATAATCATACCTATGAAACTTACTGATATACAAGAATATTTTTTGAACCTTTCATCTGCAGATAACTTTGAAGCAATAAAGTTACAAGCAGATGGAGTGATTCAAGCAGGAGACCCAGCTGATGCTGAGGATTTCTTGAACTTGCTTTCAAAGTCGTTATCAACACAAGGTGCTTCTGTTCAATCAAGCAATCCTCAATTGTATGATCAGTATGAAGTAATGTGGACATTGCTTGCTTTCAAAGCTTTTCCAACTCTTGAATCTAATGATCAAGAGAACCTTTTGAAAACAAGATTTCTTTTTGCAATTCAGAACGGATTCAATCCAGACGCTCTTGTTAATGAGTACTTCTTAGATTACAAAGACGATAGTGTAGTTAAAAATAAGTTTAGCATTTTTGTAAAATATTTGGGTATGAATGCTGAAAGACTTGGTTCGAATACGGTTGAGGTAGAAGGAAAGAAATATTTACCAGAATTAAGATATTGGATTCAAGACTATTCTAAGTTTCCTTCAAAGACTCCAAAGCGTGGTAGTGTTGAACGTCTTGCATACATTAATCAAAGCGGTAATGTTAGGTCTTTAACACAAGTGTACAGACAAGCACTTATGAAAGTCCTGAAGTTCTATGATGATCTTGTTAATGTTGATAGACCTAGGAAAGTGGTTGATGAAGAAGACCTTGAAGATGCAAGAGAAGATATGGAAGTTTTAGCACAAGCTTGGCAAGAAGCACAAGGAGGCGCTCCTTTAGTTTCACAAGCACCAAATCAACAAGTAGGATTAAACATTGATCAAAAACTTCAAGATTTAAGAAATAGGGTGGGGAGGTAGTATGAATACAATAGATCAAGCAAAATTAGTCATCCAAAATACAACTCTACTTTCGTCTTTAGAAAAGACTGAGTGGATCCAGTTGTTACCTGCAATGAATGAAAAACAATTACAGGAGTTTTTGGAAATACTAGCACCAGGTCAACACTTTGAAACTAAGGCTCCAGTTGAACCAATTATTCCTGTTGCTCCAAAACCAGTCATTCCTCCTGTTTTAAAACCTGTTGCAAAACCAATGCAAGTTGATATACATGAAAAAGAAATTGGAACTAGCAAGCCGTTGTATGAATTAGAACTTCCAGAGCATGCAACAGCTCCAAAACCTCCAGAACCCGTTATTCCAAAAGCACAGAGCGTTGTTGTTCCGCAGATTCCTGTTGTTCCAGCTCCATCTGATCCAACAGAATTACAAAGGAGAGTGGAAAATATTGTAAAAGAACTACAACAAAAAAACACAGCTCCTAAACCACAAGCACCTCCTGTTAAGCCTCAGCCAGCTGAAGTAATACGACCAGAACCAGCGCTTGCTCCTAAACCACAAAAGCCTGTTATTGCTCCAAGACCAAAAACACAACCAGAACCTTTGCAGTTAAGAGCTTTGGAAGATTTTAAGAAGTTAACTCCTGCGCATTTGCATGGTGATACTGTTGCAGAGGATCTTCAGAACATTATTCTTTCAATTAACGCTCTGAGTAACAAATACAAACCTTTTGATTTGGTTGCAGCCATTGAGCAAAGTTCTTTGTACAAAACATACCTTGGAATTGGTATGGCTTTGTTAGATGATTCTAACCCTGATCGTGATTCAGCATACGCAAAGGTGATTAAAGATATGGATGTTCGAGGAGATGATTTTTTAACAAAAGAAGAATTTGAAGCTTTTACTGATTTTAGAAAGAAGTTAGAGCAGTTTATGTAGTATAATTAAGGAGAGAAGATGCAATTTCCAGTACCACAATTTATAGATGTTGAAGACAAGATAATCGGACCGTTTACATTAAAACAGTTCGGTATAATTTTCATTGCTGGTTTAATTGATGTTGCTTTGTTTAGGATATTTAAAGTAGGAGTTATTCTTTTCCTCATTGGTTTACCGGTTACGTTAGTCGGTTTAGTTATGGCCTTTGGACAGTTTAATGGTAAGAAGCTATACGATTCAATTCCTTTGGCTTTAAAGTTTCTTTCTGAACCTAAACAACTAGTTTTTCATAAAGCAGCAAGAATGGATAATCTAGATATTAAAACAATCACTGTTGAGCAGGTTAGGGCATCACAGGGTGTTCCAACACAGCCTGAAGAAAGCCCTCAGAGTAAGTTAAAGAATTTAACTCGGTTGTTAGAAGAGAAGAATGAACAAGAGACGCAATTAGTAAACAAGCAAAAAGGAAGCTAGAAGAATGAAAGAAAAAGAAGAACAACATAAAAGCACGCAGTCTTTTTTAAAGATTGCTGAAATTAAAGGGGACACTGGTATTTTAGATACTGGTGGATATATTGCTGTGGTTGCTGTTTCAAGCACAAACTTTGCTTTAAAAAGCACTGAAGAACAGAATGCAATGATCTATGGGTATCAGAACTTTTTGAACTCTATTGATTTTGAGATCCAGATTTTAATGCAATCAAGAAAAATGGATATTCACGTGTATCTTGAAGCAGTGCGTCAGCAAATGGAGAGACAAACAAATGAGCTTTTGCGTGTTCAAACACAGGAATATATTCAATTCGTTTCAAAGCTTGTTGAAAACGCAAGTATTATGAACAAGTCTTTCTATATAATCATCACGCATTCTCCAGGACTTTTGCCTGGTAAATCTAAAAAAGGTTTCTTTAGTATGTTTAAAAAGAACTCAGAAGCAGAAGAGTTTGCAGCTAAGAATATAAAGTTTGAATCAGAACGTTTAAAGATGCAACAAAAGATCAACACAGTTGTTGGAGGTATGTCTCAGATTGGTTTGAAAGCAATTGCTTTAAATACAGAGGCTTTAACTGAACTATTTTACAATTCATATAATTTGGACAGCGCTCCTTTGATTGATGCGTCTAAATTAAGCGATATTAATATAAAGGCGTAGATATGTCACTAATAGTACCACCAACAAGACAAGAGCTGGATGCTAAGAAGCAAGCTTTGCAACAGAAGATAGAAGAAAAGGAAACTAACAAGCAGATTTTAGCCGTGGAAAAAGAATACCGTGAGGGTTTAACCTCTTTGAAAGATATCATTGCTCCTGCTGCTTTAACTTTTCAGAACTCATATTTTGAATTAAACGGAAAGTTTGGACGAAGTTTCTTTGTTTTAACATATCCTCGTTTTCTTTCAACAGACTGGCTCTCCCAGGTTATTAACATGGATACTGCAATGGATATGTCTATGTTCATCTACCCAATTGATTCAGGAGAGATTTTAAAGAAACTAAGAAGCAAAGTAGGACAAATTGGTTCACAAATGTCCATTAACCAAGAAAAGGGTAATGTGCGCGATCCTGTTTTAGAAACAGCTTACAAAGACGTTGAATTCCTTAGAGATCAATTACAGCAAGGAACTGAAAAATTCTTTAAGTTTGCTTTGTATTTTACAATCTATGCAGATGATTTAAAAGAGCTTGATCAGTACTCTTCAATCTTTGAAAGCACTATGGCTGCAAAGCTCATCATCACAAAGCGCTCTGTTCTTCAAACAAAAGCAGGATTAAATTCAACACTTCCGTTGTTTGCTGATGAGATTGATGTTAATACAAACATGAACACATCTCCTTTGTCTACGACTTTTCCGTTTGTTTCTGCTGATCTTTCTAACAATGAAGGAATCCTTTATGGTATTAACAGACATAATAACAGCTTGATCATTTTTGATCGTTTTAAGATGGAAAATGCAAATACATTAA
>VMFF01000027.1 GCA_007375915.1 Candidatus Doudnabacteria bacterium Gr01-1014_77 | reverse complement strand
TTTTATAGTATTTTCATCTGTTAATATATCTCCTTTTAAACCAAGCTTTTGTATTTGTTGTATTTGCATAGTTCAATTGTAGCAAAAAAAGTGCTATTCTTACTAGGTAATTAAGAAAAAAATATGAACATAAACCCGTTTCAGACAGCCCTAAGTCAGTTAAAAACAGCCGCTGAGGTTGCTAAGATTGATCAGAATTTCATTGAACGAATTCAATATCCAGACAGGTATATTGAGGTGACTATACCCATAATAATGGATGATGGTTCCCAAAAGATCTTTACAGGCTTTAGAAGTCAACATAATAACGCTAGAGGCCCATACAAAGGCGGTATTCGTTTCCATCCTGAGGTTAATTTAGATGAAGTCAGAGCTCTAAGCTTTTGGATGACCTTTAAAAACGCTGTAGTTAATGTTCCTTTTGGTGGTGGTAAGGGAGGTATAATCGATGATCCAAAGAAGCTTTCTGAGCCAGAGTTCGCAAAACTCTCTCGAGGTTATGTTCAACAGCTATATCCTGTTTTTGGTCCAGAAGTTGATGTCCCAGCTCCTGATGTAAACACAAACGGTAAAATAATGGGATGGATGGTTGATGAGTTTGAAAAACTTATTGGGAAAAAAGCACGTGCTACTTTCACAGGTAAGGCAATTGAAGACGGTGGAAGCCAAGGAAGAACAGAAGCAACAGGTTTTGGCGGTGGAGTTGTATTACGAGAAGTTTTAAAAGCAGGTCTAGTTGATTTAGGAGAAAACAAAACAATCGCAATTCAGGGTTTTGGAAATGTTGCTACATATTTTGCAGAAAGCGCAAAAACTCAAGGGTTGAAAGTAGTTGCTCTTTCAGATAGTAAGGGTGGGATATATAGCCTAGAGGGGATTGATGTTTCTGCTGCTGAAGAACATAAGAAACAAACTGGGGCTTTAAAAGGACTTTCAGGTACAACAGAAATTACAAATGTTCAGTTGCTTGAGTTGCCTGTTGGTGTTTTAGTTCCTGCTGCTTTAGAAAATGTTTTAACAGGAGAAAATGCTTCAAATATAAAAGCAAAGCTGATTATAGAAATGGCAAACGGTCCTACAACACAAGAAGCAGATACAATCTTTGAAAAGAATAATATTGTTGTAATACCAGATATTCTTGCAAATAGCGGTGGTGTTGCAACCAGCTATTACGAATGGTATCAGAACATGCACAACGAAAGCTGGACTAGAGAAGATGTTCTTGCAAAGCTTGATGCTTTAATGATTAAGGCATTCGAGGGGGTTTATGAAGCTAAAAAACAACACAACACATCTTTTAGGAATGGTGCATATATAGTTGCAATACAAAGAATACAGGAAGCAAGTAAGCGATAAGGCATGAACAAACATCATGAAATAATTCGTTCTTTCCCAGAATGGAAAAAAAAGAAGATTGATATCGCAACATTAAAGGGCGGTATGACTAATGACAGCTATGTTGTTACTGAAGAAAAGAAAAAATATATTGTTAGGTTTGCTCCGGAAACTGGAAGAATAATCGGGTTAGACAGAAAAAGAGAAATATACAATTACAACATAGCTTACAAACAAGGCATAGGCCCCAAGATTTTTAAGTATTATCCGAAATATTCTGCTTTAATTGTTGAGCATTTGGAAGGAGTTCCTTTAACTAAAAAAGAAGCAAGAAAACCAAAGGCTATTAAAGCAATAGCCAAGATTCTTCTGAAACTTCATAACGGTGAAAAACTAAAAGGGACGAGAATTTCCTTACAAAGAGGATATGATTACGTTAATTTAACAAAAAAACACCACGGTTGGTTACCCAAAGACATGGCGTGGTATTTGAAAAAGATTAAATTAGTAGAGAAACATCTATCACCGATTTCGAGAACTGATTCTTGTCATGAAGATCTAATGTTCAGTAACATTATTAAGTTAAAAAATGGAGGCTACAAACTGATTGATTGGGAATATTCTGGAAATGACGATCGTCATTTTGACCTAGCAATGTTTTCTGTAAAAGGATCTTTCGGAAAAAAGGAAGACTTTGTATTAGCAAAAACATATTCTCCTAAAGATCCAAAAGGTTTGTACAATATGCTTCAGTATACAAAAGTTGTCGTATATTTTGTTGAAGCGGCTTACGGAATATTACAAAATACCATCTCAAAGAAACAAGGCATTGATTACAAAAAATATGCCCTTGATAATTTAGCGGGTTTCAAAAGGCAGATAAATAGACTTCCTCTCTAGCTATTTACTCACCACTAACATTGCTTTTCTTGTTTCATTGTTTGGTTCATGTTTCCCTGTTGGGTAATCCTGTATTGCATTAAATAAAACATCATATGTGTATATGTAGTCCTGGCCTCTTCTTGTGCCAGGATCGTTTGTTGTAAATTCTTTTTTGTTTTGATCATATCCAGTCACAATTAGCATGTGTGTTTCAGGACCTGGTTGTTTGAAATTAGGATTGTTTAGAGCTATACCATTTGCTGGAACAATGACAATATTTCCTTTAGAGATTTCTTCAATAATTTCGTTAGTTGTAAAATCATATTTAACCTTGATATTTTTGTTTTTGTAGTAGTCTATGAAAGTTTGAGCAGTGTCTTTTGCTGAAGTATCAAAAGAATTTCCATACTTTTCATTTTCAAAAGCAATCAACCCCCTTATTTCCTGCTCTGCTTGGGCCGGAGGAATTTTACCGATAACATCCCCTTTGAGCCAATGCCAGGCCATGATTAAGCTTGCTTCTTCACAGGCGCTGTTCTCATCTTCGTCCCATGTCGCAAAAGGAGATTGAGATGTAAACGGAACTTCAATTAAGAATTTCTCTGGGATTACAAGAGGCTGCTTTTGTTCCTCTACCTTTTCAGTGATTTTGGTTTGTATGATTGATTCTTTTTGGAGTTTTTTAGGCTTTAGCGCAAAAATAAAAATAAAAGAAACAATAATAATACCAATTAGAATTAAAGATTTTTTCATGGGGTAATAATATCACCAAATATGATATAATGCATGTATGGTAAGTAAAATAAAAAGAAGTCAAAAAATATTGGCATTTGCGTTAATTCTCGCACTTGCCAATCTATTTTCTCTCCCTAATCAAGGAAATGCGGAAACTGTTAATGCTTTAGCGGGTACAGTTGATAAAGCGCAGCTTGAAAGAGAACTGCAAGCACTAGAAAAGCAGATTGCGGATTATGAAGCCCAGCTTTCAACTACTAGGAGCGAAAAGAATACTTTGGCAGCAAAAGTAAAAGAACTAAAGACTGAACAATCAAAGCTTTCTTTACAGATCAGAAGCACTAATTTAATGATTGGTGATTTGGAAGAACAGATTGATACAACTCAGAATTCCATTTCTGATCTTGAAAAGAAGATTGATAGTATAAAGAGTCAGATTAGCGGAACAATTATTTCCATTTATGAGCAGGACAATAAGTCAATTGTTTCTGCTTTAGCAAATGATGGTGGACTCTCGGGATTTTTTAGAGAAGTCGATAACAACCAACAGCTTTCAAGAAGCCTGTCTCTTTCGCTTGAACAAATAAAGGTATACAAAACAGATTTAGAAGACAAGACTGTTCAATTAGAGGATAAGCAACAAGATGCTAGAGATCTTCTGGCAATTAAGGCTTTGCAACAACAGGATTTGGGTGGCAAGCTGTCTGAGCAAAATAGTTTGCTTTCAGAAACACAAGGGAAGGAAAGCCAGTATGCTTCTTTAGTAGCTGCGAACAAACAAAGAGCTACCCAGATTAGAAATCAGATATATGATGTAGTAGGTGTTAGTAAGGAGATAACATTTGGAGAAGCAGTAGAAATGGCTAAGTCTGCTTCTGATTTAACAGGAGTTAGAGCAGCTTTTCTCTTAGCGATCTTAACCCAAGAATCCAATCTTGGTAAAAATGTTGGAACGTGTAACCGTGCAGGAGATCCACCTGAAAAAAGCTATACAGAGATAATGCACCCAACAAGAGATATTCCAAAGTTTCTTGAAATTACTTCTGATCTTGGTTTAGATCCAAACACAACGCCTGTTTCTTGTCCTATGCGAGGAAAAAACGGTGCACGAATTGGATGGGGTGGTGCTATGGGGCCTGCTCAATTTATTCCTTCAACATGGATGGGCTACAAAGATAAGGTTGCTGCAATAACAGGGAAGTCTGCAAATCCTTGGGATATAAAGGATGCGTTTTTGGCAGCAGCTGTTAAGTTAAAAGCATCGGGTGCTGCTGATAAGAACAAAGAGTGGGCAGCAGCTATGGTATACTTTTCAGGTTCAACGAATAAAAGGTATCGTTTTTACGGTGATAATGTAGTCGCAACAGCGAATAAATACCAAGCAAGCATTGACGCATTAAATTAAAGAATATGATTTTTTTGTTGAAATATATTAGATACATGATATTAACAGCAGCTGTTCTTTTAGCTGCTGTTCTTTATCAAGTCACTATTAGCCAGTTTATAGATTTAAACACAACATATATTGAACTAGGACAAACCTATGCTTTAATTGCTGTTGCTTTGATCTATATTTCTTTACTCATAACCCCCATGTATTTTGTTTTCCCAGCCCTTCCATTTAAACCAGTTTTTACAAAAGCAAGAAGAGCATTGGGAGTCAGTGCTTTTCTTTTTGCATCTTTGCATGTGTATTTAGAATTCTTTAAGAATTTCGGAGGATTTTCTAATCTTAAATATTTAACTGGTATATATTTATACGCTTTTTTGTTTGGTGCAATTGCTTTGTTAATATTAACAGTTATGGCAGTAACATCTTTTAATTACGCAGTTAAGAAAATGGGTAAGTACTGGAAGATTATCCATCGATTTATATACCTTGCAGGGTTTTTAATTGTTTTCCATTCTTTCATACTAGGTTCTGATTTTTCTAGTATTTCAAATATTGAGTCATGGATTTACATTATTTCTCTTTTGTTTTTGTTTGTTTTAGAGTTTTTAAGGCTAGATTCTTGGGTAGTAAAGAAATATCCTAGCGTTAAACCAAAGTTAATAGTAACAGTCCTAACTTTGCTTGTAGTTTTTGGAATTATTACTTGGTATACTTTTAAAAAATAGCTTGTATAGAACAAGCTATTTTTATCTAACGACTCTTAACTAAGAAGTCGCTAGTTTAATTTAAGGGCAGCTAAAATCATTACAGCTGCAGCTGAAAATCGAACCACATATACTTTGATGGTATGCTTTTCAAGTAGCTGAGGGGCAAACACAGAAAACAAGAAAGCAATGATCATAGAAATTGGGAGAGAGATGATTGCAGCAGAGACTCCTATATTTTCAGCAAATGCTTTGTTAGATGCAAGAACTCCTACAACACCAGTCAACGCTCCTAACAAGGTTGCTCCAAATTCTTTAAGCCCGATTTTTTTCAAATCTTTTCCAAATTTTGGCCATGTAAAAATCAAAATGACTTGTGCGATTAGAGCAATCCATAAACTGGCTGTCCAGAAACCGAGTTCATTAATACTTTTGTTTGCAAAAATAGCTTCTAGTGCGATTATAGCCATCATTAACAAAGCGTAGAATATTTTTTTGTTGAAAAATGTTCGTATTGAAAAGCTTTCGTCAGTACTAACAAACAACCCCCCTATAAAAATGATTGCAATCAAGTATAGTTGTTCTGGGTTTAATCTTTCATTTAAGAATATTGCAGCAAGAATTACTGCAAACACAGTTCTAAAACTAAAGAGTGGGGTAAAAACTGAGACATCAAGTTTAGAAAGACTTGTTACATAAGTAATACCAGCAATAGCATAGAGTAGTCCTGCCATTATAACGTTTAACCATTCTGTTGGTAGAGTGGCATGATTAGCAATTGCGAAAGGTACAATTAGAAGAAGGATTAAAAAATTCCAAATAAAATTAAAAACCCAGAGATTGGGGCTTAAGTGTTTGTTAACAAGCTTAACGATCACAACCTCTAAACCATAAGCAATGCTTGCTATCCAGGCAAAAATGTAAAAAGAAATCATATACATAGGATACCAGTTTTTTGTGGTAAAATAAATCATGATATATTTCATCTCAGGTCGAGTCGTAAAAGGGGACGGTTATGGGCGTAAGATTGGTTTCCCAACAGCCAATATTGACCGTAAAGAATATTTAAGAAAGAAAATGAATATTCCCTTTGGGGTTTACGCAGGACTTGTATCATTAGAAAACAAGGTATACAAGGCTGGAATAGTGATTGGTCCAAAAGACCATAAAGGGCATCCAAAGCTAGAAGCTCACTTAATTGGCTTTAGGCGTGATATATATGGAAAACGTTTAGTTTTTAGGATTGAAAAGTTTCTACATAAATTTAAAAAATACGCTTCAGAAGAAGATTTAAAAAAAGGCATCTCAGAAGATACATCAAGAATTAAAAAGTTAATTTAACAATATGAGCAAAATGCAAAAGTATGGTCCATATTTAATATTCTTAGCAGCAATGCTTTGGGCAACAGATGCTCCTTTCAGGGTTCATCTAACCAAAGACCTCTCCAGCAACTTCATTGTTTTAGTCGAGCATTTTTTTGACGTTTTAATTGTGTTACCGATAATAATCTGGTCTTTTAAAGATCTGGGTAAGTTAGGAAAGAAAGAGTGGCTTTCAGTTTTAGTCATAGCAATCGGTGGTTCTGCTTTAGCATCAATTGCTTTCACTCAAGCTTTTAGATACGTTAATCCTTCAGTAGCTATTCTTCTCCAAAAACTTCAACCATTGATCGCTAT
>VMFF01000026.1 GCA_007375915.1 Candidatus Doudnabacteria bacterium Gr01-1014_77 | reverse complement strand
GCTCTTCCGATCTTACAATATCTCACCTTTTTTGAAATCAATTAGAGCAAATAACCCATTTCCATGCTTATCACTTTTCCTAATTTCTACAAATTGATTCGAATTATTTTCCATGACAGTTCTTATTTCTTAGTTCGCGAAAATTTCTTTGCTTTTTTAACTATGTCCTTAATTAACTTCTCTTTCTTCGCAGTATAAATTTCTCTCTTGTCTTGATATTTTTCAGCCAAATTTTCTTTCAAATCAGAATATTTTTTTGCTATGGCTTTATTTTTGCAGAGAAAATCCCTAAATAGAATCATATCTTCAACGTAACCGCTACCGATTTCACCAATATGGAGATAATGTGTTCGTTTCTCTTCTGGTCCTTTCGTAAAAAACAATCTCTCTTTTCTGGTATCGTCTTTTTTTATTTCATAGCCTAACTCTTTGAGCTTTTTTACGTAGCGTTTTGCTTTTTTAAATGATGGTACAATTAGGGCGATATCAATTATTGGTTTTGCCAGTATCCCTGGGATAGCTGTACTTCCAATGTGTTCAATTTTAAATGCATTTTGATCAAAAACTTTGCTAAGTTTCTTTTGTTCGTGTTGGAAACTCTGTCGCCACTTCGGGTTATATCTAACTAATTTAACTATTCCTCGTTTTAATCCAATCATATCTTTATGCTCCTATTTCCCATGACACTTTTTATACTTCTTCCCTGATCCACAAGGACAAGGGTCGTTTCTTCCGATCTTTTCTATTGTGTCTGCTGCAGTTGATTCAGAAGAAATTTCTTGAGCATTCTTTGCTAATTCTTGAAGCTCTGAAACTGGTTGTTGTTGTAAGCTTACCTTGTAAATCGTATATACAATCTGGGAGTTAATCTGAGCTACCAAACGCTTAAACAAATCAAATGATTCGCGTTTGTATTCAACTAACGGATCTCTTTGACCATACCCTCTTAAACCAACGGAATCTCTTAAATGCTCCATTGTATCTAAGTGTTCCATCCATAGGTTATCAAGAGACTGCAATGAAATGCCTCTCTCTATTTGTCGCATAATGTTTGGATCTGGAAGAGCTTTTTCTTTTTCTTCATAACGTTGCTTTGCTAGAGAAACAGCATAGTCAGTTATTGCAAACTCTGAATCTCCTGGTTGTTTTGCAAGTTCTACAATCTTTCCTGCTTCTGTATTTCCAACTGGGAAAATGGAGTTTAGAGAATTTAAGAGTTCTTGAATATCATTTTCAGCAAGGAAGTGATTTCTTACTAAGTCTGATATTTCAGCTTCTATTAACCCCTGTATCTCTTCTTTGTGATTTGCTTCTTTTTGAAGCCATGCTCTTCTCTTTCCGTAGATTATTTCTCTCTGTCTGTTCATCACATCGTCATATTCCAAAACGTGTTTTCTAGTATCAAAGTTCAATCCTTCGATCTTTTTCTGTGCTTGTTCAATTGATTTAGAAACAAGACCTGCTTCTATTGGTTGATCTTCTTCAATACCAAGTGTTGTCATTAACTTCTGTAAACGATCACCACCAAACAAACGCATTAAATCATCTTCTAAAGAAACAAAGAACTGAGATGATCCAGGATCACCCTGACGACCAGCACGTCCTCTTAACTGGTTGTCTATTCTTCGTGATTCATGGCGCTCTGTTCCTAGAATATGTAAACCACCAGCTTGTTTTACTTTTTCAGCTTCTTCAGGATCTATTGGGTTTCCACCAAGCAAGATGTCGACACCACGACCAGCAATGTTTGTAGCAACAGTTATGGCACCATATCGTCCTGCCTGAGAAATGATGTGCGCTTCACGTTCGTGGTTTTTTGCATTCAATATTTCAAATTGCAATCCTGCAACTCTTAAATGTTCTGCTAGTAACTCGTTCTTTTGAATTGAGACTGTACCAATTAACAAAGGTTGTCCTTTTTTATGTCTTTCAATTACTTCCCTAGTTATTGCTTCAAATTTTCCTTTTTCTGATTTGTAAACTGCATCTGCCCTGTCTTCTCTAATCATTGGTTTGTTTGTGGGAATTGCAACAACTTCAAGTTTATAAATGCTGAAAAACTCTTCTGCTTCTGTTAAAGCTGTTCCTGTCATACCAGCAAGTTTTTTGTACATTCTGAAATAGTTTTGGAATGTTACTGTTGCTAAGGTTTTGCTTTCTTGCTGAATCTTAACGCCTTCCTTTGCTTCTATTGCTTGGTGTAAACCATCAGAATATCTTCTACCAAACATTAAACGCCCTGTGAATTCATCAACTAGAATCACTTCTCCGTCACGAACAACGTAATCTCTATCAAGCTTAAACAAAGCTTTTGCTCTTAATGCCTGCTCTAAATGGTGTACTGTTGAGACACCTTCTTCTTCATAAATGTTTTTAACGTTCAAAAGCTTTTCTAACTTTTCAATACCAACTTCTGAAAGAGCTACTCCTTTTTTCTTTTCATCAATGCTGTAATCAGGACCATGCTCTAGTTTTTCAACTAATTCTGCAAAGCGATAGTACTTATCTGTTGGATCAGTATCGGGTGCTGAAATAATCAAAGGGGTACGAGCTTCATCAATCAAAATGCTGTCTACTTCGTCAACAATTGAGTAATGCATTTCTCTTTGAGTCATCTGAGAAAGATCACCAACCATGTTGTCACGAAGGTAGTCAAAACCAAATTCATTGTTAGTACCATAGGTAATATCTGCTGCATATGCTTCTCTTCTAGAAACTGTGCGCATGTGTTTAACATCCAAAACAAAACCTTGGGTTTCACTTTCTAAACGTTTAACTTCCTCATCTTCAGGAGCATAAGTAGGGTCATACATGAAAGACTGTTGGTGCTGAATTGATGAAACAGACAAACCAAGCATGTGATATATTGGGCCCATTAAAGAAGCATGCCAACGAGCCAAGTAATCGTTAACTGTAACCAAATGTACACCACGACCTGTGAGTGCGTTTAAAACCAAAGGAAGGGTTGCTGTTAAAGTTTTACCTTCACCAGTTTTCATTTCTGCAATTTGACCTCTATGAAGCGTAATACCACCAATTAATTGAACATCGTAGTGTCTTTGTCCGATTGTTCTCTTTGCTGCTTCTCTGGTTAAAGCAAAAACATCTGGAAGAATTTGTTCCAGAATTTTCTTTTGTTCTTCATAATCTTTTGGTTCGTTTTCGTTTGATAACTGAGACTTCCAAGCTTGTACTTGTTCCTTGATCTGATCATCAGTTAAGTCTTTAAAACGGTCTTCAAATGCGTTTATCTTATCAACCACACCCTGTAGTTTTGAAACAACTCTTTGATTACCGCCAAAAATTTTTTCTAGAAATGACATGCGTATATTATATGTTTTTTAAGGGTAAAAAACAACAGCTAAATATGCTTGTTTTATGCGCTATTATGAATGTTTGGGGTAAGATATGGAAAAGATAAAATCTTGACATTTTATTGGCTTTATGGCACTATATACCCAACTCCAAGGGGGATATACAGTTGAGTAGAGTACTAATCGTAGACGACGATGAGTTCATGAGGAGCATGATCAGACGTCGTCTGTTCAGGAGCAACCCCAATGCACCTCTGGTATTTGCGGCGAGCGTTTCAGAAGCCGCCAACATAATAGAGGTGCATGATGACCTACGTGCGTTGCTCACAGACTTCGACCTTCATCCAGGTACGGGCAACGACGTTGCACGTCACTTCAAGGAAAAGTTCCCGGAAGCGAATGTTCTCGGCATGTCTGGGAACCCGTACCACGAGTTTGACCCAAACATTTTCAATCACGTACTGAGAAAACCATTCGGATCGGAGGATCTGAGGGTACTCGATAGTCTCTGCTCATGAACAAAGGACCCCAGCAAGCGATTGCCGGGGTCCTGTTCGTTATCTACTATCTTTTCTTTGTGCTCCTAATCGCCTTCTCTGGGAAACAATCCTATCTTTTGTCTTCATGATCTGTTCCTTTATCTTTGGCAAGCACAAATCTATTGCTTCAAAAAAATCATTACCAAATGCATCTGCATAAATTCCCGGCTTCGGCATTATTGTAACTTCTGCTCGAGCTACTAACCCTGTTTTATGTTTTGTGGTGTTTTGTAACTCAACGTGGATTTTGTTTTCTGGTCTTAAAAACTTTTTTAATTTCTCTAGATTCTTGTTAACATAATCTAATTCTGATGGACTAACCTTTGCGTTTGTCTTCTTTATTGTTACTGACATTTTGTTTTCTCCTTGTTTAAACTATTTTAACTTCAAATTCTAATTCAACCCCGAACTTTTCTTTAACCTTTTGCTTACAGGTTTCTGCTAACTTAAGTATATCATCACTTGTTGCATCCCCAGTATTTATGAAGAAATTACCGTGTTTTTCAGAGATTTGAGCTCCACCTATCTTTAAACCCTTTAATCCGGCTTGATCTATCAAATACCCTGCTGAAGTTCCGTGATTTCCAGGACCTAAATTTTCAGTAACATTCTGAAACATACATCCGCTATTTAATGTACCGTATGGCTGACTCTCTGTTCTTGTTTTTAAGTATTCAGTATATGTTTGCTTTGATTCTGAAACATCCCCTTTTGGAAGTAATATTGCTGCTCTAAGAGCAATTAAGTTTTTTGTCTTTATCAAAGATGAATCATATTTAAAATCAAGATCTTTAATATCTAAACGCTTTACTGATATATCTTCTGTTGTTGGATCAATTACATCAACCCACTGAACATGGTTTGATAAAAGGTCATCTTTCCAGTGTGCATTGTTGTATATTGCGCCACCTAAAGTTCCTGGTACTGTTGCTAACTTTTCAAAACCAACTAAACCATTTTGGTTTGCAAACTGGTTTATTATTGGCAAAACGTTGCCTGTGTCTGAAATGATTAATCCTTTTTCTCCCTGATCCTCAAAACTTAAATTCCTTCCCTGACTTCGAATTACAACTCCTGGAAAACCTTTGTCACTAATTAGCATATTTGTTCCTCCACCTAAAACTAAGAATGGAAAGTTTTTTTCTTTGCTAAATTTAAGTGCAGAAAGAAAATCATCATCTGTTTTTGCATCAACAAAAAAGCTAGCAGGACCACCGATTCTAAAAGATGTGTATTTTGATAGTTTGATATTTTCTTGCATTTAGACTCCAAATTCTTTTTTTAGATCGTACACTAACGTGTTGAATGAACCAACCGCCATGACTATTACAACATCACCATCTTTTTTTTGTTCTCTGTATTTGTTCAAAGCATCCTGTTTATCTGAAACATAAAAAGTATTTTTGTTAAACTCTAACACTTTATTAACAACATCTTGACCCGTAATGCTAGTTTCGAGCTTTTGTTCTCTTGCTGGATATACTTCAGCTATATATGCCAAGTCTGCGGAATTAAAAGCTTTCTCTAAATCAGGAAGAGTTTCTTTTGTTCTTGAATACGTATGTGGTTCAAAGAAACAAACAATTCTTCTATTAGGATACTTTTCTCTGGTTGCTTCTAATGTTTCTCTTACAGCCGTTGGGTGATGCGCATAATCATCTATTATTGTAATGTTTTCATCATATATGGTTTCATAACGTCTCTTAACACCAGTATAGTCTTTAAAATACTGTTCGAAATCCTGAAAATTAAATCCAAGAGTTTCAAGTGTTGTTTTTGCTGCAAGATAATCATAGGCATAGGGTTTGCCTGGAAGTTTGTAATTCTTTTGTTCTGTAAGAGAAAAAGGAATTTTCTTGGCTTTGGTATGTGAAATTACATCTAACACATTAGCATCATCAGCATTGTAAATGATTGTTGTTTCTTCATTCATTCCAAAAACAAGGTCAATGAATGGTTTTTTAAATGCATCCAAATCTTTGTATATATCAGGATGATCAAATTCAATGTTGTTTATTAACAACAAATCTGGATTGTAATATGCAAACTTTGGTTTCTGGTCATCTATTCCTGATCTATACTCATCCCCTTCTATTACAAAGTATTTGCCGGATCCGAAATAGAAGTTGGTTTTAAGGTCTGTTAAAACAGCACCAACAAAAAATCCTGAGTCTTCTAATCCTTTTAAAGCAAATGAAATTAACCCTGATGTTGTACCTTTACCATGTGTTCCTACTACAACGATTCTTTTTTTGTCAGACACCAAGACACCAAGTAATTCAGGGTATCCAACAATCTTTAAATTCTGCTCAAGGGGATATTTTAATTCTGGATTTTCTTTGTCTGTTGCAGCTCCAACAACTACTAAATCATTTATTGAAAGGTTAAAATCAACTATGTTTTTTAAATCAAAACCAATATGGTATTTAATACCGTATTTATCTAATACTGCTTTTGAAGGATGATAGATATCACTAGAATCAGAACCAGAGATCTCATAACCTTTGGCTTTTGCAATTCCAGCAAGCGCAGACATCCCTATTCCCCCAACACCTATGAAATATATTTTTTTGGTATTCTCTAGATTAATCATCTTTGTAAAAGCTTTTTAATTGCCGGGATTGCTTCTTCAGCTGCTCTTCTTCCTTCTATATACATAGCTTCGCCCTTTTTAATACCAACATCCCCAAATCCCTTAACGCTTGGGGTTATTACTATATCACAATTAAAATATTCTGCCTTTCTTCGCTCTGCGATTGCATAATTCATTGAACGATCGAGGATTGAAAAAAGATTTGGCATTTTAATATCATCAATATTTGATTGCAGATAATTTTCACCTCTTAATTTCCGCTGGAGTTTAACCACTTTTTTCTTCAAAGCATAAAGCGGCCAGAAAAACACATTCCAACCTCTTTTGAAGTTCAGCACTTTATTAGAAAAGAGATTTCTTGATGTTGCAAGATCTATCCCAATGATTATGTCAGGGTTCGAAGCTTTTGCTGCTTCCACCGGAATTATATTAAACAGTCCACCGTCTAAAAGAACTCTTCCTCCCCAAATCACTGGTTCAAACAAACCTGGCATTGAACAAGAAGCTCTAACTGCTCTTGAAATGTCACCCATGGAAAAAATAACTTCCTCGCCATGAACAATATCTGAAGCAACGATTGAGACAGGAATTGGTAAATCCTCTAAATTTGTATACGGAACATATTTTCTCATCTCTGTTTCTACCTTGTCAAAAGAAAAAACTCCAGAAAAA
>VMFF01000025.1 GCA_007375915.1 Candidatus Doudnabacteria bacterium Gr01-1014_77 | reverse complement strand
GTGCTCTTCCGATCTATGCGTTTGCAGGGCTGGCAAATACAATACCAACCTAGCGCCCGGGTATACCATCCACGAGCAGTAGGAGCAAGCCCTGGAGGTTTGAGAAATTTTGTTACTTTTGTAAAACATCACAGAAGTTTTTCTTTAAATATCAGACGTTGGAATTGGAGAAACCATTTGTTTACAATCATTAAAAATGACTTTGGGAGTAATTTTTGGAAAGCATCCCCTTTGATATTTGCTCGTGAGCTTTCAATGGCAATATTCATAACAGTGTTTTCTTTTAGTACATGGAGTGTTTTACCAGAATTTTTTAAGCTGTTACCAAAGATGTTAGCTAAACGAAAGATTATTCAATCAAAGAAAAAGGTAAATTCTAAAGAAATGGAGAAATGGTTTGTATGAAAGAACAGAAAGTTGATCTATCAGTCATAATATTGTCATACAGGGTTATGGATTTGTTGCGCAATTCTTTGCACTCTGTTTTTAATTCTGTAACAGGTTATTCTTTTGAGGTCATAGTCATAGACAATGATTCAAGAGACGGCACTGCTGAAATGGTTGAAAAAGAGTTTCCTCAGGTTAAATTAATTAGGAACGAGAATAACGGGTTTGCAAAAGGGAATAATATTGGTTTAAAAGAAGCATCCGGACGTTTTATTCTTTTTCTTAATCCTGATACAGAGGTTGATACTAATGTTTTTCAAGAATGTGTTAGTTTTTTAGAAGAACATAGAGAAATAGGGATGCTGGGGTGCAAGTTAGTTAAGGGCGATGGAACAATTGATCATGCAAGCAAACGTGGTTTTCCAAACCCATGGAATGCTTTGGTGTATTTTTTGAAATTAGACAAAATGTTTCCTAAGAGCAAACTCTTTGGCGGATATGACATGACGTATATGTCAGATGATCAAGAGGGCGAGGTTGATTCTTTGGTGGGTGCTTTTATGATGACACGCAAAGAGGTTGTTGAAAAAGTTGGTGGTTGGGATGAAGACTTCTTTATGTATGGAGAAGATATTGAATACTGCTACAGAGTAAAAGAAGCTGGTTACAAAAATTACTATTTCCCAAAAGTAACAACCATACACTACAAAGGCCAGTCTTCAAGGAAAATACCAGTTTTTACCCTGTATCATTTTCATCGCTCCATGTGGATATTCTACAAAAAGCACTATACACAAAAGTACCCATTCTTTATGAATTGGGCTGTGTTTATTGGTATCTGGGCACGCTACTGGATATTACGCTTAAGAAATGCGATGATTAAAGAACCGTACGTTAGTAAATAATTAACAAAGAAACAATGATTTCAAACAAGAAGTATATTATTACCATTTTAGCTTTACTGGTTTTTTCGACCGGAACTTTTTTTAGTGGCTTACAGCTTGGTTCCAAAGGTTACACTTACAGCGGCGGTGATTACAAGATTATAAATCAAAACAACTATCCTAAAGATGTTGATTACAGTTTATTATGGCAAACACTAGATATTGTTAATCAGAAATACATAGACAAACCAATAGATCAACAAAAGATTTTGTATGGTGCTGTTGCAGGAGCTGTTTCAGCCATTGGTGATCCATACACAGCATTCTTTGATCCAAAACAGTATTCAGATTTTAAAACAGAACTTTCAGGAAGTTTTGATGGTATTGGAGCTGAAGTTGGCATGAAAGACGGAAATGTTGTTGTGGTTGCTCCACTTGATGATACTCCTGCAAAAAAAGCAGGTATACTTTCAGGAGATATAATTTTGAAAGTTGATAGTAAAGAAACAACAGGAATGACTTTGGATGAGGTGGTAAGCAATATACGAGGTCCAAGAGGAACAGAGGTTCAATTAAATATATTTAGACCTGGCACACAGAAACTTCTTGATTTCAAGATAACGAGAGCAAAGATTGAAATAACTAGCGTTAAGACTGAATACAAAGAAGTTGATGGAAAGAAAATCGCAGTAATAAATATACAGAGATTTGGGGATGATACAAATGAACTCTTTAGAGAAGCGGCTATGAAAGCAGTAGCAGATAATGTTTCTGGAATAGTTTTAGACTTAAGAGATGATCCAGGTGGGTACCTTGAGGGCGCAGTAAATATCTCCTCGTATTGGTTAGAAAAAGGTCAGACTGTAGTTACAGAAGCACATTCAAATGGAACAGTACAAAAATACACTTCAACTGGAAACAATATTCTTTCAAAGATAAAGACAGTTATCTTAGCAAACGGAGGGAGTGCATCTGCATCAGAAATTGTTTCAGGAGCATTAAGAGATCAAGGTTATGCAAAAATCGTTGGTGTTAAAACTTTTGGTAAAGGTTCTGTGCAAGAACTAATTGGTTTACCACAAAATACAGCTGTTAAAGTTACTGTAGCTAAGTGGTTAACTCCAAATGGGGTTAATATCAACAAGAATGGGTTAGAACCAGACGTTAAGGTTGAAATGAGCGCAGAGGATATAACCAACCAAAAAGACCCACAAATGGATAAAGCATTGGAGATTGTAAGTAAGTAAACGCACAAACAAAAGAAATTGACTAAATAGCACTGATCTGGTGCTATTTAGTTTTCATTGAACCCTTGTTTCTGATAATATATAGAGACTATGAAAAGACTAACAGCACAACAATTAAGACAATCATTTCTAACCTTTTTTGAGGGTAAAGGGCACACCATTATTCCTTCAGCTCCTTTGGTGCCCCAAAATGATCCAACAGTTCTTTTTACAACCGCAGGAATGCATCCTTTGGTGCCATATTTGCTTGGTGAAAATCACCCAGGAGGTAAGCGTGTTGTAGATGTTCAGAAATGCGTTAGAACAACAGACATTGATGATGTTGGTGACAACAGGCATTTAACTTTTTTTGAAATGCTTGGTAACTGGAGTTTTGGTGACTATTTCAAAGAGGATGCAATTACTTGGTCTTTTGAATTCTTAACATCAAAAGATTGGATGGATTTAGATCCTAACCAACTTTATGTTTCTGTTTTTGCAGGTGATGATGATGTACCACGAGATGACGAAGCAATAGATTCTTGGAAAAAAGCTTTTGCAACACATCCAACAAAACCAATATCAGCAGAATTTTCTGAAGATGTTTATGCATTTGGTGGAGCTAACAGGATTTTCCCATACAACAGAGAAAAGAATTGGTGGCAAGCAGGAGATAAAGGGCCAGCAGGTCCTGACACAGAAATGTTCATTGATACAGAAGGTGATTTACCAGAGAACATGCGCGTTAAACATAATCATTGGATTAAGTTAACTGGTTCTTCTGAGAGATGTCATATCAACTGTGATTGTGGACGTTTCATTGAAGTCTGGAACAATGTCTTCATGCAATACAATGGTTTAGGAGGAGGTAAGTATGAGCCACTAGCACAGCCAAACGTTGATACAGGCATGGGCTTAGAGCGCGTTTTGACATTTTCTCAAGGACAAACAAATGTTTTTGATACAGAGCTTTTTAAATCAGCTTTTGATGTTATCTATGAACAGGTTGAAGAAACAACAAACTTACAAGAAGACAAAGCAAGAATAATAGTAGATCATTTGCGTGCCGCAACATTTATGGCTGCTGATGGTGTTGTTCCTTCAAACAAAGAACGTGGATATATAATGCGCAGGATTTTAAGAAGAGCCATTGTTCACGGAAAGATGTTTGGCATGAAAGGCGATTGGGTAGAAAAAATAGTTTCTAAATATATTGCAGAATATTCCATAGCATATCCTGAGCTTGAACAAAACAAGAGAAATATTTTAAACGTAATTCTTGAAGAAGAACAAAAGTTTGGTAAAACATTAGAAGCAGGATTAAAAGAGTTTAGAAAATATGAACAAGTTACAGGCAAAGATGCTTTTAATCTTTTTCAATCATTTGGAATTCCTTGGGAAATTACAAAAGAATTAGCTTTACAATCAGGAATGAGTGTAAACAAAGAAGAGTTTGAAGAAGAGTTTAAAAAGCACCAAGAGCTTTCAAGGACAGCATCTGCAGGGACATTTAAAGGTGGTTTAGCAGATCATTCAGAGGTTGTTGTTAGAATGCACACAGCAACTCATTTGCTTCAAGCAGCATTGCGTAAGGTATTGGGTGATACTGTGTCTCAAAAGGGAAGCAATATAACTCCGGAGAGATTGCGTTTTGATTTTACACATCCTGAAAAAATGACTCCCGAACAGATCTCTGAAGTTGAAAAGATTGTTAATGAAAACATTGCAAGAGATTTGAAGGTTACAAAAGAGATTATGACTCCTGAACAAGCAAGGAATATAGGGGCGATTGGTTTGTTTGGTGAAAAATACGGTGATACTGTTTCAATATATTCAATATTAGATCCAGCAACTAATGATGTTGTTTCAAGAGAGTTTTGTGGTGGTCCTCATGTTGAACATACAGGTGAGATCGGGAAATTTAAGATAGCTAAGGAAGAAGCAGTTTCAGCAGGTGTACGTAGGATTAAAGCTATTGTTGAATAATATGCATTTAGAATTTTCTAACATTTCAAAATCAGAATACAAGAACATTGCATTTCCTGATGCACCGTTTTTAGATTACAAACCTGATTTGGAAAGCATAAAAGCAACAGCTGAAAAGTTTAAACATTATCAGAACTTATTAATAATAGGCAATGGCGGAAGCATTACCAGTTCCATTGGTTTGTTTGGCGTTTTTGGAACAAACGGAAAACGAGTAGAGATTCTTTCAACAGTTGATCCTGAATATATTTTTAAATTAAAGAATGAACTTAAAAAAGAAGAAACACTTGTAATTGCAATTTCAAAGTCAGGAGAAACAGTAAGCTTAATAGAATCTCTCCTGCATTTTAACGGATATCCTTTGCTTTGTATTACTTCAGAAGGAAGTGTTTTGCAAAGCATAGGTCAAAAACTAGGAGCAGAGATTGTTAAGCATCCTCCTATTGGCGGAAGGTTTTCTACATTTTCAGAGGTTTCTCTTTTACCAGCTGCTATATGTGGTTTAGATATTGAAGAACTGTTTAAAGGAGCAGAAGAGTCATACGCTCAGGTCAATCAAAACAATTTATCCTTGCAAGCAGCAAATATAATGTGGGATCTAGAGCAAAAAGGTTTTGTTGATGTTTTCATGCCAATATACTCACACAGCCTTTTTCCTTTTAGTAGCTTAGTGGTTCAGCTTTGTCACGAAACTTTTGGAAAGGAACAAAAAGGACAAACATATTTTGCACACGAAGCTCCTGAATCGCAGCATCACACCAACCAAAGGTTCTTTGGTGGTCCAAAAAACATTGCTGGTTTTTTCGTAACATTAGATAATTTTAGAGAAGACAGTAAAACAGAAGTACCCCATGGTTTACAGAGCTTACCTTTGAAAGACGGATCTTTGTACGAATTACATAAAATCTCTTTGTCATACTCAATGTATTCAGAGTTTGAAGGCACCTGGGAAGATGCAGAGAAAAATAACATTCCAGTTATTGCTCTTCACTTAACTTCTGCAGAACCAAGAGAGATTGGAAGATACATTGCATTTTGGCAGATGTACGCAGTGTATTCAGCAGTTTTACGTAGCGTTAGTCCTTTTGATCAGCATCAGGTAGAAAATTCTAAAGTAATTTCTTGGGAACAAAGAAAAAAGTTTCATCGAGGATAATATGGCAAACATTTTTTTAAAACCAAACGCAGATATTAATGAAATAGTTGCGAAGATAAATGAGGATCGAGGCACAGACGTGACCTTGGTTTTTCCTAATGGTTCTAAATTGTTTTCTGATGAGGCTAGTCTTGAGATATTAAAAACTAAAACAGATGAACTCGGGAAGAAAATCTCTTTTTTTCTTCAAGATCAAAATATAGCGCAACTTCTTGTTGACACAGGGTTTAATGTTAGAGGAACACGCAGACCAGTAGTAAGACGAGCAAAACCCAAAGTAGAACCAAGAATTGTAGAACAAGAAATCATACAGCAACCTGCACCCTTTGAGCATATGGTCATAGCACCAGAGATACAACAGCCAGCGCAAGTAATTGCAGAGCCTGTATATCATGCAAAACCAAGAGTAATTAGCGCAGTAGCTGTTGCAAGAAGCAGAAAAAGAAGAAAAGTAATTGCTTCTTTAGTTGCTCTTGTTATTCTTGCCCTTCTTTTAGGAACATTTGTTTTGCCACAAGTTAGCTTAAATATTTATGCACACAGTCAACCACTAAGCAGGGATCTGGACATATCTTTAAGTAAAGATTTTAAAGTAGCAGATACAAAACTATTACAAGTACCAGCTCAGATTGTTGACAAAGATCAGCAAGTAACAAAAACATTCAGCTCAACTGGCAAACAAAATGTTGGTATAAAGGCCAAAGGGATTGTTAGTATTACAAACAATACAGGACAGATATTAAAGTTAAATGCAGCAACAACAGAGCTAAGTGTTGATAAACGAGTGTTTAGATTAGAAAAAGATGTAAGCGGAATTAAACAAAGCATGGATGTTGCGATAATCGCAGATCAAGCAGGGGATGAATACAATATTCCAGCAGGAACAAGATTTGAGATTTCAAATCAGGTTCTAGGAAAAGCCCCACAACTTCTTTATGCAACAAACCTCGTTGCTTTAAGTGGAGGGGTCTCTCGTTTTACTTCAAACGTTTCTCAAGAGGATATTGATTTAGCAATAAAAGAACTTAAAGACACATTATTCAATTCTGCAAAACAGCAACTACTAAATACACAAAGTTTAACTTTAAATGATGCTCTTTCAAATTTTGAGGTTAAAAACATTTCTTTTGACAAAAAAGCAGGAGACCAGGCGTTAAACTTTACAGGTAGTGCTACTGGGCACATAAAAGCTTTGGTGTATAACTACGACAACTTAAAGAAACTTATTGAACAAAGGATTGTTTTAACTCTTGAGCAAGGCCAAGTGTTAGCAACTGATAAAAAAGAAGAGATCAATATTAGTTTTAAAAACATTGATATAACAGCAGGGACAGCAATAGCCATGGTTCATGTTGATAGCATATTGGTTTCAAAGGTTGATTCTAAGGCTATTAAGGCTCAGGTTCGAGGAAAGTCTTTAACAGAGATTAAGGATTTATTGCTCTCAGACCCCAAAATTGACGGTTTAGACATAGAAATGAGCCCTTTCTGGGTTAGGAGCGCTCCAGCCTTTTCAGGCCGTATTTTCGTTAATGTTACCAGTAAATAGCCTTGGTCTGGGTGGGCATTTTTTAAGGTTTGACACATCTGGGCTTGTTTGATAGAATATTTCCACGAGAATTTAAGTTAAAACTTATTCCTACGAGCACTCAAGACTTTGGAAAGT
>VMFF01000024.1 GCA_007375915.1 Candidatus Doudnabacteria bacterium Gr01-1014_77 | reverse complement strand
TATTTAGCTGATGTATCAACGTGGAGTGATACACATGAGGCGTTAAAGAAATTAGTTTTCAAAGACTATCATTATGTTGAGAAGTTAATTGATCAAACGAACAAGATTGGTGAAGAATTTAATGCTTGGACTGAGAAGAACATTTTTAAAGTTGATTTAGCGTCGAAGACATCAAAACAAATAATAGATTTGTACAAAGAGTTTTTTGAACGACAAGCAGTCATGTACGCTTATGGCGTTTTAATTCCCATCCTTGATTTTCAAACCTTTTCTTTTGTAGAGGGCAATTTAAACAGGATATTAAGAGAAAAGGTATCTGCAAAAGAATTTACAAGATATTTTGATGTTTTTACTTTCCCAATACATAATTCATTTGCACAAGATCAGGAAGAAGATCTTTTGAAACTTATCTCAGATTTTGATTCTAGTGCTTGGAGAAAAGATGTTCTATCAAAGGATTTTGATGAAGTTATTAAAAAGTATCCAAAGTTTTCTAAAAGACTTAAAGCTCATACTGCAAAACATTCTTGGGTATACTTTGTTTATTCTGGTCCTGCTTTAACGGAAATGCAGTTTCTTGAGTTTATAAAGGATTATTTACAAAAGAAGGTCAATCCAAAGAAAAAGCTTAAAGAATTGAATGAGAAACGCAAAAGTGTAGAAACTCAAAAGAAAAGTTTTTTAAAGAAACTTAATCTCAATGCTTTTGAAAAAAATATACTTTTACTAGCTGGTAAGGTTGTTTGGGCAAAACCACGAAGGAAAGATTACCAAAGCAGGTCATATTTCCATGTAGCAAAATTGCAAAATGAGATAGCTAAAAGATTGCTTGTTTCTGTGTCTCAAGTTCGTTCAGCACCAATTGAGATTCTGGAGAAGGCATTAAAACAAGGTAAGATTGATGCAAATACCCTAAACTCAATTTACAAGTTTCATATTTGTTTACCACTTGATAAAGGAGGGGTAGAGGTTTTGTATGGGAAAGAAGCAGATGTATTTTTAAGTAAGTATATAAAAAAAGAGCCAAAGATTGATGTAAAGAACATTAAAGAGATTCAGGGTGCTACAGCTCATTCAGGTAAAGCAAAAGGTACTGTTAGGGTTATCAATTCATCAGAGGATATGAGTAAAATGAGACTGGGTGATGTTTTGGTTTCAATTGCAACAACCCCAAGTGTTGTTCCTGCAATGAAAAAAGCTTCCGCTATCGTAACTGATGAAGGTGGGCTTACATGTCATGCAGCGATTGTTAGTAGAGAACTCGGTATTCCTTGTGTCATAGGAACAAAAATAGCCACGAGAGTCCTCAAAGATGGGGATAGGGTAGAAGTAGATGCTGGTAAAGGCACTGTTAAGTTGATTAAATAACAGGGTATTTGTGCTATTAAATAACTCCTTTTGGGAGTTTTTTAATTTGTCTTAGCTTTGATATACTTCATATATATGAACCCAAATCTAATATACATTTTAATCGCCTTAGTTATCCTCGGTTTTGCCGGTTTGTTTTGGTTTGTTGCTCGTCTTTCTAAAGCAAAGCCTCAAGATGATCAATCTATGAAATTGATGATTGAATGGATGAAACAGATAAAAGACGGGACTGATCAAACAAGACAAGAGATGCAAAAAAGCATCAACACAACAAACAAAGAGATAAACGAAAGGTTAGATAACGCAGCCAAAG
This sequence comes from Candidatus Doudnabacteria bacterium Gr01-1014_77, assembly GCA_007375915.1. Taxonomy (GTDB): domain Bacteria; phylum Patescibacteriota; class Doudnabacteria; order UBA920; family VMFF01; genus VMFF01. Next base: position 5,985 of record VMFF01000024.1, on the reverse strand, counting down.
TAATTGGTACTGTTTCTAAAGAGTTAGGTCAGATGCAACAGATTGGTAAGTCTTTGTCATATGTTCAGGATTTTTTGCTTTCTGCTAAGAAAAGAGGAACCATTGGGGAACAGATAATGGAAGAAATGCTTAGACAGTCATTACCTCGTAATATGTATGAAATCCAGTTTAGATTTAGAACAGGTGAAACAGCAGACAGCATTGTTCGTGTTAATGATCGTTTACTTGCTATGGATAGCAAATTTAGCATGGAAAACTACAGGGCATATATTAATTCAGAGACAGATGAGCAGCGCGATGCAATGCGAAAGATTTTCATTCGTGATGTTAAAAAAAGAGTAGAAGAGATTTCAAAGAAATACATTTTGCCTGAAGAAGGAACCTTGGACTTTGCTTTAATGTATGTTCCAGCAGATGGAGTATTTAACGAAATCTCTGATGATGTAGAGGTCTATGAGTATGCTAGAACAAAACACGTTCACATTGTCTCTCCCTCCACTTTCTATTACTTCCTCCAAGTAATCTTGATTGGGTTACAGGGGGCAAGAATTAGCGAGCATGCTCAACACATCCTTCAAGTCATCCAAGGGTTAAAACAAGACTCAGAAAAGTTTACAGTTAATTTAAGTGTTTTAACAAAACATGTCACTAATGCAAAATCAACGCTAGATTTGGTCGGTTCTGGCTATGAAAGAATCCATAACAAAATAGAAGAAGTGGCTAGTTTAAAAATAGAGGAGCCGGAAGAACCGGTTAAGTTAATTGATTAATATTTAAATATATGTCCATAAGGAACAATTTTCAGAGAGTAGGGGTTTTCGTAGATGTACAAAACCTTTACTACTCAGCAAGAAATATATATAACTCAAGGGTTAACTTTTCAGAAATATTAAAAGAGGCTGTTGGTGATAGGCAATTAATTCGCGCGATCGCATACGTAGTTAAAGCGGATATGCCTGAAGAACAGTCTTTTTTTGATGCTTTAAGCAAAGCTGGTTTTGAAATACAAAGCAAAGACTTACAAACTTTTTACGGTGGAGCACAAAAAGGGGACTGGGATGTTGGTATTACCATGGATATCATTAAGTTAATGAACAAGCTTGATGTTGTTGTTTTGTGTAGCGGAGATGGAGACTTTGCTCCATTACTTGAATATCTTCAGATGTCAGGACAGTTAGTAGAGGTCTGTGCTTTTGGTAAATCAACTTCAAGCAAGATCAAAGACCTTGCTGATAATTTCATTGATCTTGATTTAGAAAAGAAATATTTAATGCCAATGCGCGGTTTTAAGTTCTTTAGCAGAAACTTAACTGGTAAGAAAACAGAAGAAAGAAAATAATGATACGAGTAGTTTTAGATACTAATGTTTTGATTACTGCTTTTAAAGATGAGTACTCATACCAAAAACAAATCATTGATGAAGCAATAAAAGGAAACATCCAAGCTTTTGCAAATAATCAGACTCTAAGAGAAAACAGTTTTATTCTAAAGAAGCTAATTCATGATACAGAGTATCAGAAAGAGTTAGATAGATTCTTAAGACAGGTTAATATAGTTCAGAATAAAAGGAAGGTTCATATTGTTTCAGATCCAGAAGATAACAAGATATTAGAATCAGCACTTGAAGCAAAAGCTGATTATTTAATAACCGAAGACAAGGCTTTGCTTGAATTAAAAAAGGTTTCCGGTGTAAAGATTGTTGAGCCAGCAGATTTTTGGGTTGGATATCAAGAAAGCACAGGCAATGATCCTTGGAAAAAATGGGTAAGTTTTGTAGCAGGAGATAGGAATGGCAAAAACTAAACAATCAAAAGAAAAACTCCTTTCAGATTTAAATACTGCACAGCAGAGTGCAGTTAGCTTTGGTGATGGTCCATTGCTCATCATTGCAGGTGCTGGGACAGGTAAAACAACTGTCATCACAAGAAGAATCGCTAAACTCATTGAATCAGGTGTTAAGCCAGAAGAAATTCTTGCTTTAACGTTTACTGAAAAAGCAGCAACAGAAATGGAAGAAAGAGTTGATATATTGCTTCCGTACGGATATCACGATCTTTGGATTCATACTTTTCACGGATTTTGCCAAAGAGTGTTACAACAGCACGCTTTAGACATTGGTATTTCAAATGACTTTAAAATGCTTGAAGAGATTGGTCAGTGGTTGCTTGTGCGTCAAAATTTGGACCAATTTGAGCTTGAATACTACAGAACCTTGGGAAACCCAACAAAGTTCATTAAGGCCCTGCTAAAGCACTTCAGCAAGCTTAAGGACGAGGAGATTTCTCCTGAAGAGTATTTAGAGTTTGCTAAAAACACTAAACTAGACAAAAGCAATCCAGAGTATGATTCAGAAGAAGAAATTGTTCGTTTGAATGAAGTTGCAAAAGCATATCATATTTATCAAAACCTGTTGCTACAAAACAATTCATTGGATTTTGGTGATTTAATTAATTATGCATTAAAGCTTTTTAGAACTCGTCCAAAAATCTTAAACCTTTACAGAAACAAGTTTAAATATATTTTAGTTGATGAGTTTCAAGACACTAACTATGCTCAGTATGAGCTAATAAAGTTGCTGGCTGAACCAAAAAACAACTTAACAGTTGTTGGTGATGATGATCAAAGCATTTACAAGTTTAGAGGCGCATCTGTTTCTAACATCATGCGCTTTAAAAAAGATTTTCCTAAAGCACAAGAAATTACTCTAACCGAGAACTATAGGTCAACGCAGGGGATATTAGACATAGCGTACAACTTCATTCAGTTAAACAATCCTGAAAGATTAGAGCCAAAACTTAATATTAATAAAAAGCTCATCTCTGCAAAAAAAGAAAAAGGAGAGATCGCTGTTTTGTCTGCTCAAACTCTTTCTGATGAAGTTGATATGGTTTTAAACAAAATCTTAGAGTTGAAAAAAGAAAAAGGCACAACTTGGAATGATTTTGCAATCTTAGTTCGTTCTAATGACACAGCAGAACCATTCATTTCAAAGTTCACAACATTAAATCTAGCATACACTTTTGTTGCAAACAAAGGACTTTACAAGAAACCGGTTATTGTTGATTTAATTGCATATTTAAAACTCCTTGTTAATTTTCATGATACCAACGCTCTTTTCAGAGTTATGAACATGAAGCAGTTTAGATTTGATCATCGTGATATGGTTGAGATATTACAACACGCTCAAAAGAAAACTCTTTCTTTGTATGAAAGCTTAGAGCAAGCAGCGCTTTTGCCAACTCTTAAAAATGACAGCATTACAAAGATTAATCAGTTGATTGCCTTCCTAAAAAAACAAGCAGAAGAAACAAAGACAAAAAGCATTGCAGAAGTCTTTGTAAACGGCATTTATGGTTTAAAGCTAGATGAACGAATTGAAAAAGGGGAGGGAGAGCCAGGAGAAGCTGATTTTATCAATCAATTCTACAAGAAGATTGAGGCATTTGAAGTTGAAAACACTGATAAAACAGTGAGGAATTTCCTTGCTTTCATTGAGTTTGAACAAGAGGCTGGAGATGAAGGCAAACTTGATTTTGACCCAAACCAAGGCCCTGAAAGTATTAAGATAATGACAATACACTCAGCAAAAGGTTTAGAGTACAAAAATGTTTTTGTTGTTAACATGGTTGATCAGCGTTTTCCAAGCAGAGACAGAAAAGAAGCAATTGAAATTCCAAAAGAACTAGTCAAAGAAATATTGCCAGAAGGGGATATACATCTTCAGGAAGAGCGACGCTTGTTCTATGTTGCAATGACTCGTGCAAAGCAAAACCTTTACTTTAGTTATGCTTCTGATTATGGTGGACAAAGAGCAAGAAAACCATCTCAGTTTTTAATTGATATTGGTTTAGTTGCAAAACCAGAGAAAAGTGTTGAGATATTAAAACGAACAAAGTTTGAAGAAAAGAAGCTTCCAAAGAAATTAAACTTTGAACTCCCAACTTCATTTAACTACACTGCGATAAACGAGTTTAAGAAGTGCCCGTTGGGTTACAAGTACAAATATCTTTTGCACTTACCAACTAAAGGAAGCAAGCATCTTTCTTTTGGTAACACCATTCATACAACTTTTGAAAGATTCCTGAAACAATACAAGACAAACTTAGAAGAAAAGCAACTAGATTTGTTTGGTTCTGAAAAAGGGAACAAACTTCCTGCTTTTGAAGTTTTGCAGAAAATGTATGAATCATACTGGATTGATGAATGGTATCCAACTAAAAAAGACAAAGAAGAATACAGAGAACGAGGACGTAAAATGCTTCGTAGCTTTTACGATTCATTTGAAAAACTAAAATTCGTTCCTAAATACATTGAAGAAAGGTTTGTTTTAAAGCTGGGTGAATATACGTTTACAGGTAAGATAGATCGCGCTGATCTATTACCAGATGGTAAACTTCAGATCATTGACTACAAAACTGGTGAAAAGTTTAAAGATGACAAAGAAAACAGATATCAGCTCTACATATACCAGTGGGCTGCTGAAGAATACTTTAAACACGAGGTTTCAAAGCTTAATTATTGGTTTTTAAAGGACAATGAACTTTCAGAGGACATTATTGCTTCTAAGGAAGAACTAGAACATGTGAAAGAATATCTCTTGGAAACAATCGAGGAAATACAAAATGCCATTAAGACAGATTCATTTAAACAGCTTCATGAAAAGGTTCGAGAACACCGCTGTGATTTCGCGGATTTAGAATAATCGGGTAATTATGGTATAATTTGAGAAGGTTAAATGTTCGAAAACACAAAAAAACAATCACAATCTTTGTTGATATTAAGTGCCATTTTTTTAATTGGCACTTTGTGCATAGTATTTCTTACAGATCCAAATACTATTAACAAGGCACTGCTTTTCCTGTTCTATGTTTCTCTTTCTGCTTTCTTAATGAGTTTTTTCACCTTTGTTTTGTATTCATACAGAGGAAGAAAGCCAGAACGCTTGTATACAGAGATTATGAATGTTTCTTTAAGGCAAGCCTTTCTATTAACTCTTTTAATAATTGTGTTCCTTGTTCTTTCTTCGCATCAACTGTTGTTTTGGTGGCTAGGCTTGGTTTTAATTATCACCCTAGTGTTTGTTGAAGGATTCTTCCTTTCTAATTAGAAACAAATGTTACAGCAATTTGAAAACATACAAAAAGAAATATCAAAAGATTTAAGCACTGTTTCAGATGCTGAATCTCTTTTTAAAGTTAAGGTTAAATACCTTGGTAGAAAAGACGGAAGTATCACCAAGCTTTTTGATGATCTAAAGAACTGGGACCTTCAAAAGAAAAAAGAATTTGGAGCACCTTTAAACGAGCTTAAGAAGTTTGCAGAATCATCTATTCTTCAAAAAGAAACAGAGTTTGGTGTTTCTCAAAACACTTCTGTTGATTTTTCAGTTCAAGGCACCCCTGTTTTAAAGGGTCATTTGCATCCAATAACTTTGATACAAAAAGAGATTGAGAAAGTCTTTTGGGGTCTTGGTTTTGATATTGAGTTAGGTCCAGAGATTGATTCAGACTTTTATAATTTTGAGGCTTTGAATATTCCTGAGTTCCATCCTGCAAGAGACATGCAAGACACTTTCTATCTTGATCTTAGTGTTCCAAGGAATCAGCCAGGAAAAAGTGTTTTGTTAAGAACCCACATTTCAAACATGCAGGTTCGATATATGAAAGAGCATAAACCACCATACGCAGTTGTTTTACCAGGCAGAGTATTTAGAAACGAAGCTCTTGATGCATCACACGAACACACATATCAATATATGGAAGGGTTTGTTGTTGGAAAAGATATTACATATGCAAACATGGTCTGGACTCTTGATTATGTTATGAAAGAAATCTTTGGACAAGATGTTAAAACAAAATTACTTCCTTCATATTTTCCATTCGTTGAACCAGGAGCTGAGATGGCAATATCCTGTTTAATCTGTAAAGGAAAAGGGTGTTCTGTTTGTAAACAAACTGGTTGGGTTGAAATTCTTGGCTGTGGAAT
>VMFF01000023.1 GCA_007375915.1 Candidatus Doudnabacteria bacterium Gr01-1014_77 | reverse complement strand
ATCACTAAATTATCTTATAAAAAAGCCCCAGGTCTCTAGCGCCAGAATGTTGATTAGTCTATTTGTTACTATTTCGACAAGTTGTATAACCGTATTACTGAAATAAACCGTAAAGATTACAAAGGTCTTCAAAAGAAGTTAAACACCTTCTATAAACTAAAGAAGAGTTTTATCTTAGAAGTTCCAAAAATTAGCGTTAAGAACTATAAAAAATTATCAAACAAGCAACTAGCACAGTTATATTTGAATAATAGACATTGGGTTCATCAAGCAGCAGTTTTTGATCAATTTGGCTGGATCGCAGAAGAATACTGGCCTCCAAAAATGAAAGATATCCTTGTCAATAAGTTGGGAATAAAAGAAGATTCTCAGGAATATCACACTGTATTGTTTGCTTTAACAAAACCAGAGGAGATATCAACAACATTGGTAGAAAAAAGAGACGTCCTTAAAGAAGCAGCTGCAATTAAGAAGCACAAACAGAGTATAAGCAAGGCTTCAAAAAAACTTAGTAAGCTTTATGGTTGGATGCCTGTTTTTACGTTTGGAACCCCGTGGGATGAATCTCATTACACAACAGAATTAAAAGGCCTAATCAAGATAGATTTGAGAGAACTGGAATCTGAAATCAAAAGCTTAGTTAATTACTCTAAGATACGAAACCAAGAAATAAAAAACATTGTTCAAAAATATAATATTGAAACAAAAGATCTTCAAATCTTCTATGATTTTGCTTTAGCGTTAGATACACGTAACGAAGGGGAGTACCTTGTCAGCCTCGCTGGTTATTATCTACTGCCGATATATAAAGAAATAGCCAAGAGATTTTCTTTGTCAGTTAAACAAGTACGATGTTTGTATGAAAAAGAAATAGTCGAAGTTTTACTAGGCAAAATAGACCCAGAAAAGCGTTTGCATGAAAAGGGAAAATTCATTGGTTGGGGCTTTGGATCAGATCTTACAGAAAGAATAAATTTTAAAACCAAAGATACAGAAAAGATATACAAACATATTGAACGGAATGTTATCAATCTGCAAGGCAATGATGATAATCAAGGCGTTTGCGCAAGCCCTGGTAAGATCAAAGGTAGAGCCAAGATTATGAATTCCCCAAATGACGATAAAAAAGTTCACCAAGGAGACATTTTGATTGCTTATGCGACTACTGTCGACTATCTACCAGCCATGAAACGCGCAGCTGCTTTTGTTACAGAGGTTGGTGGACTTACTTGTCATGCAGCGGTAGTTGCTAGAGAGTTTGGGGTCCCTTGTGTTGTGGGATTAAAAAACTCTACAATAAATTTCAAAGATGGTGATTTAATAGAAGTAGACGCAAACAAGGGTATTGTAAGGAAAATAAAGTAGAAATTATGAATTTACCATACAAACAAAAATGGATTGTGCTTGAGAGAGAAGATTACGCTAATTATATATTTGTAACCAGCGCTTGGCAGGGTTTTACTGTAATGCCAAAAGCTTGGGGTTTTGAAAACTCTCGATTTTTGTCAGCAGAGTATATAAACACTGCTTGCAATCTTTTTATTCCATATTATGAATATAAACGGCTATCACAAAGCTATTTCTCCGAACTGTTTATAAAACCAAAAGCATGGCATCAAATACATAAAGACACGGAAAAATATGCAAAGCTTTTGATTAAAACCTCAGCTAAGCTTAAGAAAGTTAATGTTGTTAAGCTTTCGAACAAAGAACTCTTGGAGTGGAGAGAAAAAATAGATGTATATAATTGTGAAGTACACGACAGAAGAGGCTTCATGTTCTTCATAGAAACAGTAGAAAATTTGCTTACTAACTATTTACATCAATATCTACAAGAAAGAATTGATGATTTACATATAAAAAAGTATTCTTCAGCTAAAGCATTCCAGATTTTAACAACACCTACGAAAAAAAGTATTATAAACCAAGAAAGAGACGCGTTAATTAAAATCGCTTTGATTAAGAACGAGGTAAGAAGAACAACAGCTTTAAAGCGTCATGCAAAAAAATATGAATGGCTTGAGTATGGGCTTCAAGGTCGAGTCTTAGATTATAACTATTTCGTAAATGAGCTCAAACAAGTAAGACGAATTAGGCCTTCGAAGCTTTTACAAAAAAGAAATAGCGAGTATAAAGCTCTTCCAAAAAAACAACAAGAAGTTCTAAAATTGTTAAATATACACCCACAACATATTGAGATATTCAAAATTGCTCAAGACGCCATTTACTGCAAAGGTTATGGTAAAGACGCGCAGTTCTACTCTTTCTATTGTTTGGAAGGACTTTTAAGAGAAATAGGGAGAAGAGCCAATCTTTCGCTTGAACAAGTTAAGTTCTTGAGCATTGATGATTGTCGAAAAGCACTTTTAAAGTCTAAAAACTTAAGTACCTTGTCTAACGAGCGTATGAAGTATAGTTTACATTTTTCTGACAGAGGACAAACAATCTTTTTCCATGGGCCTAAGGCAAAAGAGCTAAGAAAGAAGCTTAAATTTGTTGATCTCTCTAAACGCCACACTGATGAAGAACAACTAAGTGGACAGCCAGCATTCGCTGGATTTGCAAAAGGCCGTGTTAAAATAATCAACACGCCTCAAGAAATGGTTAAAATGCACGAAGGAGACGTGTTGGTCTCTCACATGACAAACCCTGATATAGTTCCTGTGATGAAAAAAGCCATAGCAATAGTAACTGATCTGGGTGGGATTACTTGTCACGCTGCTATAGTTTCAAGAGAATTAAAAAAGCCTTGCATAATAGGAACAAAGGTAGCAACAAAGATCTTTAAAGATGGTGATTTAGTAGAAGTAGACGCAAACAAGGGAATTGTGCGAAAATTAAAATAATTAAGAAAAAACCCATGGAAACAAGAGAAGCAGGAGTAGATCGAAGAGAAAACCAACCAGTCCCAAGAATAAGGCTGGAGTTTTTTAGACACGAACAAAAAGCAAAGACTTTAGAAGGTCAATCAGATAATGAAGTTCGCCTAACAGAACAGGGTAGAATAAATGCCACTGAAGCTGGCAAAGCTAAAGATCCACATCCAGAAGTAGCAATCGCTATTGGTTCTCCTAGAGACCGTTCGACAGAAACTGCTATGCGAGTAATGTTGTCAAAAGAACCTGGAATTACTCAAGAAGATACTCTAGAAGACATACAAGAATTTGTTGGTGACTCGTTAAAAGTAGGCAGAAAAAACATGGTAGACCATAGGTTAGACTTTACTTTTAATGGTGAATTCTTAGAAGCTGTCCAAGAGCGTTATGGTAATACAAAAGACTACTTAGTGTTTGCTGTTAACGAAAGCGACGAACTAGCAAAAAAGCTAAAGGACAGAAAATCAACTAGTTACACAAGACAAGCAGCAGGAATTGCAGAGATCATTAGAAAATACGTTGATGTATTGCCTAACTTCCAACACGCTATACAACAAAGTCCTGACAAGTACTCAAAATATGAAAATGAGATGCAAAGATTCTTGGGGACACATGCCCCAGTAAGTGAATGTTTCCTTCTTAAAATAGTTGAACTAACAGAAGGAAAAGAAGGTTTAAAGACATTTTTAGAAACAGGCATTAACAAAAACGGTTTCAACTTTAGCGAAGGTTTTAGCGTAGAAATACAAGCAGATGGAATTCTAGTCAGATACAAAGGACGAGAATGGAATATTAAGCCTGAATTGTTAGATCAGATTATCGAGCAAAGAGACGAATTAGATAAAAGCATTGATGAAGCAGCTTAACATACAAAAGTTCAAACACGATGATTGGACCAAGATTTGGGATGGTGGGTGGAGCATTTTAAGTTGTTCTGATTTTGGGTATGAATACACAAAAGGAATAAGGTTTGGGAAAAGACCATTTGCACCGCAATCAATAATCTTTGTTAACTCAGGAAGAAGCTCTGGATGGATGAGACAGTCAGACAGAGACATTCTTGGTTCGTATCTATCAAAACAAGCACTCAGCAATTCAAAAAACATACCGCAAGTCTGCAATCAGCTAAAAAAACAATCCAAAGATATCCAAGCTTTCATAAAAAAGCACGAGAATACAATTGCTACATTAGACTTGTTTGAAAACTTTTTAAACAGGATCCTGATATATTACAAACCACACATTCATGTTAAATATGTTGTTGACTATTTAGATCCTAAGTTTTTAAAGAAATACTTGCATGTGTTAGAAGAAGCTAGATTAGCTGCAGAACCAGTGTTTAAAAGAACAGAAGAGTTTTTAACTTCATTTGCTAAGATTTTGTCCAAAGAAACAAAATATAATTACAGATTAATCATGTCTTTAACCGATGATGAAGTAAGAACATATTTCCTTAAACACAAATTACCACCAAAAAAAGAATTAGAAAAACGCTACAAGAAATGCGTTTTCTTACATGAAGATGGTAAACACATACTATTCGCAAACAAAGGTGTAGATTTAGTTGATAAGATTGTTCACCCTAAGATTAATAAATCCGAGGTAAAAGGATTCTCAGCTTTCAAAGGTAAAGTTAAAGGTATTGCTCGTATAGTATTAGACCCAAATAAGGGTAAGGCTTTCAAAAACGGGGATATCTTAATTACTGGATCAACTAGACCAGAGTTCCTACCAATAATGGCTAAAGCGAAAGCTTTTGTAACAGATTCTGGTGGTATATTATCTCATGCAGCTATAACTGCTCGTGAAATGAAAAAACCCTGCGTTATAGGAACACAGATAGGTACAAAGGTTTTCAAAGACGGCGATTTAATCGAAGTAGATGCAAATAAAGGAATAGTCAGGAAAATAAAGTAATGACAATAACTCTTTGTGGTAGTATTGCATTCATAGATCAAATGTATGAGCTTAAAGGAAAACTCGAGGCCCTAGGCTTTAATGTTTTGCTCCCTCCTGATAAAGTTCCAAATACAGAAGGGGAGTTAGTAGATGCAAAAGATTACTATGCATCTAAAAAGAAGGCAATGTCAGAAAACAACCATGCTTGGGTTACAGAAGGAAACCTAGATCACAGGATAAAAGCGCATTTTGAAAAGATTGCAAAAGGGGATTCAATCTTAATTGCAAACTATGATAAAAACGGAATCAAGAATTACGTAGGCCCAAATAGTCTGGTGGAAATGGGAATTGCTTTTTATTTAAATAAAAAGATATATCTTTTAAATCCTGTCCCTGATATTGCTTACAAAGAAGAGATATTAGGAATGAAACCCGAAGTAATAGAAAACGATTTAAAAAGGATAAAATAAAACCGCAGAAAGCTCTGCGGTTTTATAATCTGTTCTGTTATTTAGTTGTTCCTGTGTTAGTTGTTGCAGGAACTTTTGTATTGCATACTGTTCTAGTTTTCTTAGCCACATCATCTGCTGTTTTGTTTGCAGCCTTAAATGCGGTTTGTGCAACCTTTATTGCTGCTTGAAAATCTTTTTGTGCTTTTTTAAGCGCTGCTTTCTTAGCTGCTTTTTCTTCGTCAGTTGTTTCAGGCATTCCTCTTACTGTACGTAGAGCTGTTTCTCTTGCTGAAAAAGCAGTTCTTACTGTTTCCATTCTTGTTTCTCTCGTTGTTTCCATTACCGTCTTTCTGACTTCAACACTTTTTTTGATACACTCAGTTTTTTGCTCCTCAATCTTTTTCTTTGCTTCTATTTTTTCTTTTCTCTCCTGTTCCTTCTTTTCTAGCTCTGTTTTTCTTGCTTCAACTTTTAATTCCTGAGCTTTTTTTGAAGCTTCAAGTCTTTTTTCCTGCTCAGCCTTTTTAATTTCCATTTGCTCTGATCTGGAATCAGAAGACGAATCATCATTTGTGTCACTTGCAAAAGCTGGTGCTGCTGTTAAAGCAAGCATAACCGCAAGCGAAGATCCTAATATTGCTAACTTACGCATATTTTTTTGTTTCTTTGTATTAGTTAATTAAACTAATACATAGTATACCATATTTTCTGATATACTGCTAACATGTTTCGAAAAATAACCAAGTATTTAATATATTTAATAGCTATCGCAGGCGCATTGTACATTGGAGCGCTTGTGTATATATTAAGTTTTTCAATAAAGCCAAACATACCAGAACATGCTGATGCAATATTGGTCCTGGGAGCCAAAGTAAACTTAGACAACAGCCCGTCAGATCCATTGTATGAAAGAACAAACGAAGCTGTAAAACTCTATGCCCAAAACAAAGCTGACTACATCATAACAACAGGTGGTGTTGGTTTAGGATCAGCTCCAGAGGCTAGCATCTCAGCCTTAGTAGCTGAAGAAAAAGGAGTTCCTAAGGATAAAATACTAACTGACAAAAATTCTCACAATACTTTTCAGAATGTTGATGAGGGGAAAAAGATTGCTAACGAATACAACATTAAATCAGTAATTGTAATTAGTGATAGATATCATGTTGCTAGAGGAGTTTTGTTTGCAAGACACCTTGGGTTTAATCCCGTGTATTGGGATTATCCAGATTTTGGGTATTACAAAAAAGAACTTCTCATACAAAATTATGCAAGAGAAGCCTTAGCAATTCTTTTTTATGTTCCTAAAATATATTTAACTAAAGCTTTGTATTAAGAAACTTTGGATATCCACGAACAAAATCCGAAACTGTTGTTGGATTTTTCCCTTCAAGTTGTAATTCTAAGATCTCTAAACTTCCGTTGGTACAACCAACAAATACTTTACCATCTTGTTCAAAAACCATTCCTGATTCAGATGCTTTAACACTCGAAGCTGAGCATTTTAGAATCTTTAAAATCTTACCATCAAAAGTAGTCCAGATTCCTGGCCATTGTATAAATGCTCGGTACTTGTTAAAAACATCTTTTACATCAGCATTCCAATCAATCTTGCCATCTTCTTTAGTTATAGTCTGACAAAAGCTTGCTTCAGAATGGTTTTGTTCTGTTGGTTTTAATTTACCATCTAAATAATCGTTAATAGTTGGGACAATCATTTCCTTTGCAAGAGTACAAAGCTTTTGCTCGAGCTCTTTAAAAGTGTCTTCGGGCTCAATTGTAACTGTTTCCATTTTTAAAACCGGTCCGTGATCCATTTTTTCATCCATCAACATTATTGTTATGCCAGTCTCTGTTTCCCCTGAAAGAATTGCTGCTTGAATAGGGGAGGCACCACGAAACTTAGGCAGTAATGAGCCGTGAATATTAATTGGAACAGCTAAGTCTAATATTCCTTTTGGGATTATATGTCCATATGCAACAACAACAAAAGCATCAGCTTTTGGTAGCGCTTTTAATTCATTAAAAGCAGAGGGTTCTTTTAAATTCTCTGGTTTAAATATCGGCACATTGAGTGATCTAGCTTCTTTTGAAACAACGCTTTCAGTAATTTCTTGTTTTCTTCCCACAGGTCTGTCTGGTTGTGTTACAACAGCAAGGATCTCAAAGTTTTCTTTGAGTGTTTTTAAAATTTCCTTTGAGAATTCTGATGTTCCGAAAAAAACTATTTTTTTCATTTAATACCTTTTTACTAATTGTCTAAATATTTCAGCATAGTATCTGCAGTTTTCTAAAGAATCACGTTCGTTCTTTCTTTGCAGTTTAAAATATGAACCTACGGTTTCTGCAGTTGGAATCTTCTTTAGATTCTGTTTTGAAAGATACATGTAAGCAAGAGTCCAAAGCTCTAACACGTGATAGTCATACTCATATTCAATGCCTGATCTTCTGAAAGATTCTCTTAAGAAGTTAACATTAATAATATTATGACTTGCTAATGTAACATTGTACGAAAACTTTTCTTTAAAAGCATTTAAAACAACTTTAAGATTCGGTGATTTAA
>VMFF01000022.1 GCA_007375915.1 Candidatus Doudnabacteria bacterium Gr01-1014_77 | reverse complement strand
GAAACAGGTAACGGACTTTTAAAGTTAAAAGGTGATTCTAAGAGTCCATATTTTATACTCACAGCAGAAATTTCTTCAATATATTCACATAACGGAAAGACAAGAAGAATCCATAACATTCTTTTAGCCCCATCAATTGAGGTGGTAGAAAAGATTATTGTAGCCTTAGAAAAACGTGGTGCCAAACTTGCTTCAGATGGCCGCCCTATTGTTGGCATTCCATCAAAAGAAGTTTTGAAAATAGTTTTAGAAGCATCAGAAAAATGCATGTTAATTCCAGCTCATGTTTGGACCCCTTACTTTGGGCTTTTTGGTTCTATGAGTGGGTATGATAGTGTTGAAGAATGTTTTGAAGAAATGTCTGAACATATTTATGCATTAGAAACAGGTCTTTCTGCTGACCCTGAAATGTTTTGGAGGATTCCAAAATTAGATAAATATACATTGATTTCTTCTTCAGATGCGCATTCATTGCCAAGAATAGGGAGAGAATGCAATGTTTTTGATTTAGAGGAAGATGAAGTCTCGTATGATGAAATAACTAGGATTTTGAAAGAAGGAGATAGAAAGAAATTTAAGTATACTCTTGAATACTATCCTGAAGAAGGTAGATACCATTATGATGGTCATGCTGATTGCGACGTTTCTTTACATCCTAAACAAACCGCAAAATTACCGAAGAATAAAAAAGGGCAAGCACTTTGTCCTAAGTGTGGAACTCCTTTAACTATTGGTGTATTTTCTAGAACAGAGCAACTTTCAGAAAGAGAAGATGGGTATGTTCCTAAGAACGTTATTCCTGGAAAACACTTCGTTGTATTAGAAGAAATAATAGCAGCGGGATTTGGAAAAGCAGTGTCGAGTAAAAAGGTTCAGGAAGAATATGTCCGTATGACTGATCAAGCAAAAGAAATAGATATTCTCTTAGAACTTTCAGAAGAAGAATTAGGTAAGATAACTGGAGAAGAAACAGTTGCTGCGATCATGAAGATGCGTTCTGGAAAGCTAGATATTGTTCCTGGATACGATGGAAAATACGGTAAAGTTTCTCTGTTTGAAGAGGTTATTAAGAAGAAAAAACAAGTGCAAACACTGTTTGAATAAGGTTTGATATAGCGGGGTTTTTCTGGTAAAATATCGGAGTCAGAGAGCACTTTGGAAGGGTCGCATAGTGGTCTAGTGCACGCGCTTGGAAAGCGCGCAAGGTGTCAAAGCCTTCAGGAGTTCGAATCTCCTCCCTTCCGCCAAAATGTAATTTTATGAAAAAGATATTTCCAGAAAAATTGAAGTCTGGGGACACTGTTCGAGTGATCACTCCTGCTCGAAGTTTATCCATGCCTTGGATGACTGAGGAACTAAAACAAGAGGCTAAGGCTAAGTTTGAGAAATTGGGACTGAACCTTACCTTTGCAGAACATGTAAATGAAATAGATGAATTTAATTCTTCTTCTATTGAGTCTCGAATTTCTGACTTACATGAAGCCTTTCTAGATAAATCCGTGAAACTGATCATAACAGTTATAGGCGGTTTTAATTCAAATCAATTACTCCGTTATTTGGATTATGAGTTAATAAAAGCAAACCCTAAAATTGTTTGTGGATATTCTGATATTACTGCATTAACAAATGCAATATATGCTAAAACAGGATTAGTCACCTATTCAGGCCCTCATTATTTTTCTTTTGGAGATAAAAAAGGATTTGACTATACTCTAGATTATTTTAAAAAATGTTTGTTTTCTACTGAACCTTTTGATCTTAAACCTGCTGATGCTTGGAGTGATGATAGATGGGCTAACGATCAAGAGAATAGGAACTTTGTTAAAAACGACGGTTATTGGGTAATAAACGAAGGAAAAGCAAAGGGTGTAATAATTGGTGGTAATCAATGCACCTTTAATTTGTTACACGGAACTGAGTTTATGCCAGACATCACTGATAGTATTCTTTTTCTTGAAGATGATGATGAGGCACATATTGCATCAATCGACAGAGATTTACAATCAATAATTCATCAACCTAAATTTTCTGGAGTAAAAGGTATTGTAATTGGCAGGTTTGAACCAAAAACTGGAATGACAAGAGAGTTATTAACTAAAATAATTAAATCAAAAGCAGAATTAAACAACCTACCAGTTATAGCTAACGTAGATTTCGGACACACCACACCAATTATTACTTTTCCAGTCGGCGGTGTTGCTGAAATAGAAGTTTCTGAAAATAATCCTTCAATACGAATTTTAGAACACTAGATATTGCTTTGGAATAAGTTTAATAAATACAACTAAAAATCCATGCCAGTTATTAGAATAGAGTTTGATAATCAAAAAGTAAGCGAAAAAGACATCTCTCTTCTCGCCGAAGCTACCAGAGAAATAGTTTTAAATTCGAGCGAAATAGATGTACAAGATGTTGTGGTTTATGCGAATAACTCTCAAATTAAAGTCAGTGTTCACCCTATCGAGATATTTATTCAAATTAGTGCTCACAAGGTGAAAGATATAAATGCTTTAGTAAATGAAATAAAATCAAAATTGTCTGAATGGAAAAAGATGAATAATTTTTCTAGTCCAATTACACTAAGCATAAGTCCAGAAAACTGGATAATAGAAACAGGAATTTAAAGCAAATATTTAGTATTTATATATATGATCTAGCGCCTATGCGTTCATCAAATTCCACAATTTCTGAAATTAAGGACAAACTTAACATAGTTGATGTCCTTTCTTCATATATACAATTAAAAAAATCAGGTACTAATTTAAAAGCACCTTGTCCTTTTCATCATGAGAAAACAGCCTCTTTTATGGTTTCTCCGTCAAAACAAATTTGGCACTGCTTTGGTTGCGGAGAAGGAGGAGATATTTTTGGTTTTGTGATGAAATATGAGAACATTGAATTTCCGGAAGCACTTAAAGTTCTTGCAGAAAAAGCAGGAGTGGAACTACCAAAATTTACAGCTGAAAATGTAGAACAAAACAAATATCAATCAACGCTTTTAAAGATAAACGAATGGACCGCTAAATACTATAACCAAGTTTTAGAGAAAAGCTCAGTTGCACAGCCTGCAAGGGAATATTTAAATAAAAGAGGTCTTAGTGCTCAGACCCTTGCTGATTGGCAGATTGGTTTTGCGCCAAATGAATTTCATTTACTCGAAGATTTCCTTTTAAAGAAAGGATATACTCACAAAGAACTACAAGATGCTGGGGTAATTTCTAAATCAACCCGTGGCGATTACTTTGACCGTTTTTTTAATAGGATTACATTCCCAATAAAAAACTACTCAGGTGATGTTGTTGGTTTTACAGCAAGAACAATGGATTCAGATGCAAAGACTGCGAAGTATATAAATACATCAGAAACTGCAATATATAATAAAAGCAAAATAATCTTTGGTTTGTATCAAGCAAAACAACAAATTAGGAAAGAAGACTTCGCAATAATTGTGGAAGGGAACATGGATGTCATAACTGCGCACCAGGCAGGATTTAAAAATGTTGTTGCAAGTTCAGGAACAGCATTCACCTTTGATCAATTACAAACTCTTTCTAGATTAACAAAAAATCTTAAGTTCTCATTTGATACAGATGCAGCAGGTGTTGCTGCAACAAGAAGAACTCTTGATCTTGCTTTGCAACAAGGATTTAATGTATACATTGTTAAAATATCAGGAGCAAAAGATCCGGATGAATTAATAAAGAAAGATCCAAAACTTTTTGCTCAAGCAATAGAAGATGCGCCGCTGTATCTAGACTATTTCTTTGAAAAGGCTTTTTTAAATTACGATCCTTCTTCAGTGCAGCAAAAAAAACAGATTGCTGCAGATTTGCTACCTTTAATTAAGCAACTTTCTGATCCATTGGAGATAGAGCACTACACAAGAATGCTTGCTCAAAGACTAAATGTTACAGAAAAAACTATTTATGAAATAATCGCGAAAATAAAGAATGGGAAAACAAACAACTCTACTCAAACAACAACTAAGCCTAATCCTCCTTTGCTTAAACCAAAGACTTTTCTTCTAGAACAGAGATTACTTGGATACGCTTTGTTTGACCCCCAGTATTCAAAAGAGATATCAAAGGAAACAACCCTTGATGATTTCAAGGATCCAGGCATTAAGGAGGTTCTAGAGTTGCTCTTAAAGCAAAATATTGACCAAAGCAGCGAGGAATTCATTAATACCTTAAAAGACCAGGAACTAGCTAAAATAGCGGTATTTATGGTAGAATCTGAATATCACCAATTGGACAATCCCGCGGTCTTTAAACAAGAATTCCGCAAACTTTTAAGGGATTTTGTGGCCAATAATACAAAAATAGCGATGAATTCAGTAATAGCCGAAATGGCTTTGGCTGAACAAAAGAAAGACAAACAAAAATTAAAAGAGCTTAATGAAAAGTTTTTGGAACTCTCCAAGAACTTAAATCGTATTTAATCCGTTTTTAATGGGCCGCATTTATTATGAAGAAGAAACTTAAGAAGAAGAAAATAGTAAAGAAGATCAAGAAGAACAAGTCTAAAGTAGTAAAGAAAAGCAACAAAAAAGCAAAGAAGGTTGTTAAAGCAAAGAAAAAAGTTGTTGCAAAAGCAAAGATAGAAGCAGAACAACAGCCTGACATTCAAAAAGCTGTTGAGTATTTGATTTCCAAAGGCGCAGAAAGAGGCTTTGTTACAGAAGCTGAAATTTTGCATGCCCTACCACATTTTGAAGATGATGTTTCTTCTGTTGAATCAGTAATGGATCAGTTGGATAAACGGGGGATTGAAATTGTTGATCCTGAGGTTGCAAGTATTTGGCAGACTCAAGATGCACATATTGCTGAAATACCTAAAACAACAAAAGGAAGAAAGAAAAAAGAAGTTCCTGATTCAACATATGATTTAGGTGATATCTATGATGACTCTATCCAGATGTATTTGAGAGAAATAGGGAAAGTTCCTTTGCTTTCTGGTGCTGAAGAAATAGACCTTGCAAAGAGAATCACTAAAGGAGATGTTGCAGCAAGAAAACGTTTAACTGAAGCTAACCTTCGTTTAGTTGTTTCCATCGCAAAGAAATACATGGGAAGAAACCTAGGACTTCTAGATTTAATTCAAGAAGGAAATCTAGGATTGTTTAGAGCAGTTGATAAGTTTGACTGGAGAAAAGGATACAAGTTTTCAACATATGCAACATGGTGGATTAGACAAGCAATCACTAGAGCGCTTGCTGATCAATCAAGAACAATTCGTATTCCAGTACACATGGTTGAAACACTGAATAAGTATGCACAAGCAGAACGACAGTTGGTTCAAGACTTAGGTCGTGAACCATTACCAGAAGAAATTGCTGCTGAAATGGGAATTGAAGTTGAAAAAGTATATCACTTAAAGAAAATATCTCAAGAAACAGTTTCTATTGATTCTCCAGTTGGAGATGATAGTGAAGACGTTGAATCGTCTCTTGGAGATTTCATTGTTGATGAAGACACAACAATGCCACAAGAAGTTGCTGGAAGACAGATACTTAGAGAATATGTTCAGGAAATACTTCACGATCTTGATCCAAGAGAACAAAAGATTTTAAAGATGCGTTTTGGCTTAGAAGATGGAGTAACCCACACCCTTGAAGAAGTAGGAGAAGAATTTGGTGTTACTAGAGAACGTATCCGACAGATTGAAGCAAAAGCTCTTGAAAGAATGAAAGAGCATAGGAATATAACTAAGCTTAGAGATTACTAGAAAATCCTTTAAAAGCCGCCGAAAAGGCGGCTTTTAAGTATTGAAAAGAAACATGAGATCTGGTATGATGGTATGTGCATTTTCTTTTGCACAGTGTTTCATAGATGGTCCACCAAACAGTGGAGGGGCAATGCTCAAAACGCAGTTGCACACCCAGGAGCCTGGTGTCCGTCAGTGCTGCATCCGGGCCATGGATATTCGGCGCAGAGCATACGCGCCGTATTCCAAGTTCAGTGTTGGTTGTGCTGTTCGCGGCGCGGACGGTGAGATTCATGTTGGGGTGAACGTGGAGAACGCGGCATACCCGCTCTGCCGCTGCGCCGAGGGCAACGCCGTCTCCGGCATGGTCGCACAGGGTGTACTCCAGATTGAGTACCTCGCCATCGCCCTGAAGGGCGGCGGTTCGCCCTGTGGGGGCTGTCGCCAGATTATCTGGGAGTTTTCCCAGGGCGACAAGGACGTCAAGGTCTATATGATCGATGACAACGGGAGCGAAAACCCGTGGGTCAGCGTCATGACCATCGGCGAGCTTCTCCCTGAGGCATTCGACCTGTAGACCAGAAGTACGTAGTATCAGTACAACATTTCAGGAGGAAAGCAAAACCCTGCCCATATGGGCAGGGGGAAACAAGAAGGGTCGATTGAGGGGTCGGCTTTTTTCTATTCCCGAATAATTTGCTGCATTGCATATTCTAGAGAAGAACCAACTTTTTTCCCTGGATTAAAAATGTTTTTAGGATCAAATATTTTCTTTGTCTCTTCAAAAAGCTTAAAAACTTTTTCTCCATACATTTGTTTTAGATATGGACTTCTGATTAAACCGTCATTGTGCTCTGCAGTTATTGATCCATGATATGCCAACACCAGATTATATACTTCATCAGAAAGTTTTGGAATTATTCTTGCAGTATTCGGATCTTTAAAATCCATCAATGGGATTATATGAAAGTTTCCATTACCAACATGTCCTGCAATAGTGTATGTTAATTTATATTTTTGAATGAGCTTGTTTAACTTAGGTAAAAACTCTGGTAAGAATTCTGGGCGGACTATAATGTCATCTATGAAAGGTGCTGTGTGTTTGTTCTTAACGTGTTTTCTTAGGAGAGCAAAACTTTCTCTTCTAATAACCCAGTACTTATTTGCTTCTTGCTCGTCTTTAATTAGGTGGGTTTTAACCCCCATTGCTTTTACTTGATTAAAAGCGTTTTGAGCTTTTAGGTATGATTCTTCGTGTGTTTTGCCTGTAAATTCAGCTAGTAATACGAGTTTAGGGAAACCGCCAGTTAAAGTCATCCAAAACTCTGGAAGAAACTGCCAGCCCATTTTTAGCATGTTTTTAGGCTTAAGTATCTTTATCAAGTCAGGCAAAAACCTTATGGCTAACTTTAACGTGTAATCATCGTATGATTCAAAGGTTTCTGGTTTTAATGCTAGTATTTTTTGAACTATTGTTACCAAGCCATCAAGATTTTTTAAGAACACAACAACCATTGTTGAATTTTGTTCTGGTGGTACTAATTTTAATTTTGCTTTTGTGATTATTCCCAAGGTTCCTTGAGACCCAACAAAAAGTTTTGTTAAGTCAAAGATCTTTTTTTCTTTGTCATAGATATTCCATAGGTAATACCCAGCTGAGTTTTTAGAAACATTAGGTTTAGCGCTGTCAATTAAAGCTTGGTTTGCTTGAATGAGTTGATGTGTTTTCCTGTATACGTCTCCTTCAAAGTTTTGAAGTGAAAGTTTTTGTTTTAATTCTTCTTCGTTCAAAGCTTTGAAAACGTATTCATTTCCATCCGCAAGAATTACATTTAGTTCTAGCACATAGTCTTCTATCTTGCCGTGAGTTAATGTTTTTTCTCCAGCAGCATTGTTTCCAAGCATTCCGCCAATAGCGCAGATTTCTCTTGATGCTGGGAATGGTGGAAGAAGGAGATTGTGCTCTAGTGTTTGTTTTTCAAAATCTCTGTAGAACATTCCCGGCTCAACAACAGCATAGTCAGAACCAATCTCAATTAATTTGTTTAAGTGTTTTTTAAAATCTAAGATTATAGATGTGTTTAAAGCACCACCGCTCATACAGCTTCCTGCTGCTCTCGCTGTTATTGATACTCCAGGATCCGTGTCTTTTGTTTCACTGACAAAATTAACTATTTTTTGTATATCAGAAACATCCGCAGGTGCTATGACAACCTCGGGTTTAATCTCAAAGATGCTTGCGTCTCTGCTGAATTCTTTTATAGTATTTTCATCTGTTAATATATCTCCT
>VMFF01000021.1 GCA_007375915.1 Candidatus Doudnabacteria bacterium Gr01-1014_77 | reverse complement strand
TGGAACAAAAACAGGTTCATGAATTGCTTTCTCATGCTTTGGGAATTGTTGCTACAGATGGCGCTGGTTTCCCGATTAAAGGACGAGAATCCTTGGTTCATCCAAGATGTTTTGGTTCAATGCCAAAGTTTTTAAGTCTTGTGTTAAAAGAAAAGATTTGTAGTATTGAACAGGCAATTCAAAAGATGACTTCAATTCCAGCTGCTAAAGTAGGATTAAAGCATAGAGGAGTGCTAGCAGTTGATAATTACGCGGACATTGTTGTTTTTGATGAATCTATTAATTCAAATGCAAGCTTTTCAAATCCTTTTAAGCAACCAACAGGAATTGATTTGGTTTTGGTAAATGGAAGAAAAGCGCTTGTTAATGGAGAACTAACCCAAAAATTAAATGGTAGGGTTTTAAGAAAACATAGCTAATGAATATTACAGACTTACAAGGAAAAAAGATCGGAATCTTAGGTTTTGGTATAGAAGGGCAAGCAGTTGCTGCTTTTTTAACTAAGTACGGTTTGTCTTTTGAGGTGTATGATCAAGACCCAGATGTAAGAGCAAAAACAAATGCTAAGGATTTCTCAGAGATTTTTGATCGAGAAGTTCTTTTTAGATCACCAGGAATTAAGCTTTCAGAACCAAGTTTGTTACAAGCACAAGAAAAGGGGATTGTTTTAACATCACAGTTAAAGTTTTTTTTGCAAAATACTAAAGCAAAGATTATTGGTATAACTGGTTCAAAAGGAAAGGGAACAACTGCAAAGCTTGTTTATGAAATACTAAAGAATTCTGGTTTAAAAGTTTTCTTGGGTGGTAATTTTGGTTCAGAGGTTTTAAGTTTGATTTCAGAAGATGATGCATACATTGTTTTAGAGCTTTCAAGCTTTCAGTTAGCTGATGTTGATGTTAGTCCACACATTGCAGTTGTTTTAATGATTGTTCCTGAACATCTTGATTATCATAAAGATCCTAAAGAATACTTTGAGGCAAAAAGCTCTATTACTAAGTACCAGAATAAAAGTGATTTTGCAGTTGTTAACAGCGACTATGAGCAATCAATGATCATTGGAAAACTCGGAAGTGGAAAGAAATATTTTGTTCAGACATTGAAAGAAGAAAGTGTTGGTAAAGCAGACCCTTTTAAGATTTACAAAGCAGAAGAGTTTTTAAAGATTAAAGACGGGATATTTGCTGAAGAGTTAGAAAAGCACATATACCTTGTTAATGATTCAGAGACTCAGTTTTTTGCTGATGCTAAAGAGTTTTCTTTGCCGGGTTTTCATAATCTTCAGAATGTCTGTGCTGCAATTATGGTTTCAAAGATTGTTTCAAAAGATGAGCCTGGTGTTACTGATCAGGTCATATTGGAGAGCATTAGGGAATACAAAGGTTTAGAACACAGACTAGAAGACGTTGGTACTTTTAATGGTGTTCAATTTTTTGATGATTCGTTTGGGACCACCCCTGAAAGCGCTTTGGCGGCAATAAAGGCGTTTAGTAAGCCTGAGATAGTCATAATCGGAGGGGTTAACAAGGGTGCTGATTATGAGTCTTTTGCTTATGAGTTAACTAAGTTAAAGCAAATTAAAGGTGTTGTTTTAATAGGGCAGATATCTGAAATACTAGAACAAGCACTTTTAAAGAATGCTTTTGTTGGAAAAATATTTACTGGTGCAAAGAATATGTATGAAATTTTTGATCAGGTTAAGGAAATTGCTTTAGAAGGGGATATTGTTTTGCTAGCACCTGCAACTTCAAGCTTTGGAATGTTTAAGGATTACAAAGATCGAGGGAATCAATTTAAGGAAGCTGCAAGAAAATATGGCAATAGTTAGAAACAGAATTAAACAAGCAACAGTTGATTACAAGCTAACAGCAGTTGTTTTAATATTGCTTGGTATTGGTTTGGTTATTTTGTACTCTGCATCAACAGTTCTTTCTTTTTCAAAGTTTGGTAACAACACCCATTATTTCTTTAACCAACTAACTCAAGGAGTTTTGATTGGGTTACTCTGTATGTATGTGTGTAGCAAGATTGACTATCACAGATGGCAAAAGTTAGCGCCTCTTTTAGTATTTTTAAGCATTGTGTTGTTAGCCTTGGTTTTAGTTCCTGGTTTGGGTTTTAAGGTTGGAAAATTGGAACAATGTTAGTTGTAACAGTAACAGCTTTTGTAATGCTTTTTGTTGGGGGTTCTAAGATTAAACATTTGATTTGGATTTTTGTTGCCGGACTTGTTGCAATGGGTATTTTGATTAAGTTAGAGCCATATCGTTTACAACGTTTAACTACATTTTTAAACCCAGGAATAGATCCACAGGGGATTGGGTATCAGATTAATCAAGCAATGGTTGCAATTGGTTCAGGAGGATTTTTTGGTAGAGGATACACAGAATCAAGACAAAAGTATAACTATTTGCCTGAGGTTATGGGGGATTCAATTTTTGCTGTAACTGTAGAGGAGCTTGGGTTTCTTCGTTCTGGTTTGATTATCGGACTATTCCTAATCCTTGCTTTTAGAGGTTTAAGAATTGCTAATACAGCTCCTGATACATTTGGAAAAATGCTTGCTGTTGGAATCATTTCTTGGATTTCTTTTCAAGCCCTGATTAATATTGGCGCGATTATCGGTGTTTTACCTTTAACAGGCATTCCTCTTCCTTTTGTTTCTTTCGGGTCTTCTGCTTTGGTTGTTTTGCTTTCTGCGATTGGCATTTTGTTAAATATTTCTAAGCATTCTAGTTTAAGTTATGCAAGAAATTAAAAGACCAAAAAAGAATAGGTTTGATGAATTTCTGAAGAAGGTTGAGAAACCTGTTGTTTTGAGAGAGTCTTTTGTTGAGCATAAAAAGATGGTTTCAGGTCCTAAGATCTTACTTCCTAGTAAAGAAGATTTAGTGGAGTCTGAAGTATTTCAAGCTGATATTAATTTGTTGAACAAGCAAGTTGCTTCAAAGTATCCAAAGCTTTCTGTTGTTCAAAAAGAAACTCTTGTGTTTGGTGTTTTAGCATTACTTTGTTTTGTTTCTTTAAAAGGCGCTTCAATTGTTGCATCAGGAATTCAAACCCGTTCTCAAGTTATTGGTACAGCCAAGCAAGCTCTTGGTCAGCTAAAAGAAGCGCAGGTATTAGCTTCTGAAAAAGATTTTGTAGGAGTACAGAAACAACTTGAGTTTGCTCAGAACAATTTTGAACAGGCAAGAAAAGACATTAGCAGTTTGGGAGGATTAGTTACTAGTGCCATAAAGTTATTACCAGAAGGGCAAGCAGCTCAAAATTTGTTAGAAGCAGGATCAGAGCTTTCAAGAAGTGGAATTGCTTTGAACAACTTCTATGCAATGACATCGCAGATTCAGGTTTCTGAGAATGGATTTAGTAGTCCTGATGGCTTGTATCAAACACTTAATGCTTCTAAGAAATATTTAAATGAAGCAGAAAAAAGTATTGAAAAATCAACAGAAAATTTAAGCAAAGTTGATGTTAAGTATTTACCTGAGGATTTAAGAGATCAGTTTGTTACTTACAAGAATAACTTGGAACAGGGAAGTGTTGCTTTGAATCAGATTTCTTCGATTCTTAATCTTTTTCAGCAGTTTTTAGGATCTGGTTCTAAGACCTTGTTAGTTTTGTTTGAGAATAATAATGAGTTGAGACCAACCGGTGGATTTATTGGTACTTATGGTTTTTTTAAGTTAAACAACGGAAAGATTGAATCACAGAAAATATCAAGTGTTTATGATATTGATGGTCAGATTACTGAGAAGATCGCACCCCCTGGTCCATTCCATGATTTAACTGATAGCTGGGGTTTAAGGGACTCTAATTGGTTTGTTGATTTTAAGGAGTCAGCACAGAAAGCAATTTCTTTCTATGAAAAAACAGGCAAGCAAACTCCTGATGCTGTTGTTGCAATGACACCAGATATGTTTGTTGATCTTCTTTCTGTGTTAGGACCAATTGATATCCCTAAGTACGGGCTTAGTTTAAATGCTAATAACTTTAGAGAACAGGTTCAGTTAAATACTTCAATTGGTTATGACAAGAAGGAAAACAAGCCAAAACAAATGCTTGCTGATTTTGCACCTTTGCTTTTGCAGAAAATATCTTTAGCAACTCCTGAACAAAAATCAGAATTATTAAGTGTTTTGTTTAATTCTTTGTCAAAGAAAAACCTGATGTTCTATGATAGAAACAAAAATGTTCAGGAGATTTTTGAAAGCTATTCTTGGGCTGGAAGAATTTTAGATACTGATAGAGATTATTTAGCAATCTACAACACTAATCTTGGTGGAAGGAAAACTGATTTAAGTATTCAACAAAGCGCGGTTTTAAACTCTGAGGTACAAGAAGATGGAAGCGTTGTTAATACAATTACCTATACAAGGAAGCATCAGTTGAATTTGTATGAACAAGCAAAGAACATTGATTATGTTAGATTCTTGGTCCCAAAGGGGAGCAAGTTTGTTTCAGCGCAAGGGTTTGTTAAGAAACCATATTACAAATCAGATGGTAGTGGATACACTACGAGTTTAATTGATACTTTGAAGAATCAGTTTAAAAAAGATTCTGATTTGCTAAAATATGATTCTGTTTCTAAAGTGATAGATCAAACATCTGGAACAGTGGAAGGGACTGAAGCAGGAAAAACATATTTTGCAAACTGGATTGAGGTTTCACCAGGTGAAGAGTCTTTGGTTGTTTTGAAATACAGATTACCTTTTAATCTTGATGATTCCAGAAAGTACAGTCTTTTACTTCAAAAACAACCAGGAGCTAATCCTTTAAAGATTGATTATACCCTTAAGACCAATGCTAAGGTTTTATGGTACACTGGTAATTTGAAAAATAGTCTGGGAAAGATTAATTACAGCTCAAGTCTTTCAGAGGACACATTCTTAGGCTTAGTATTAGAAGGAAGATAATGAACGTCAATCAAAAAACAACCATCTTAAAATCAGCCGCTATTCTTGCATTCTTTACGTTGCTTTCAAGATTAGTTGGTCTTTACAGAGATCACTTGCTTGCAGGTAAGTTTAATATTGGAGAAACACTTGATACATATTATGTTGCATTTAGAATTCCTGACTTAGTTTTTAATCTGTTGATCTTAGGAACTCTTTCAGTTGCTTTTATCCCTGTTTTTACTGATTACTTCATTAAAGACAAAAAAGAAGCAAACAGCATTGCAAACACTATTTTAAGTGTTACTTTTCTTGGTATGTCTGTTGTTTGTTTAATTCTGTATATTTTTGTACCACAGATAACTCACCTGACAGCGCCTGGGTTTAGTGGTAAGCAGTTTGATGACACTGTCATGTTAACAAAGATATTCCTTCTTTCTCCGATTATATTTACCCTTTCAAGTGTTTTTGGGAGCGTTTTAAATGCCATGAGGCGTTTTGTTTTGGTTTCTTTAGCCCCCATCATATACAATTTCGGAATAATTTTTGGTGTTGTGTACTTGTATCCAATATATGGAATTAAGGGTCTTGCTTACGGAGTAATTCTTGGTGCTTTGTTACATCTTTGTATTCAAATGTTTGGAGCTTTAGCATCAGGCTTTAAATTAAAACCTAATTTTGATTTTAAAAATCCTGGGGTTAGAAAGATTGCAAAGCTTTTTGTTCCAAGGATTTTAGGGATTGATAACTCACAGATTAGTTTGTTAGTTGCTTCTATCATTGGAACAACTTTGATGTCAGGAACTGTATCTGGTTTTAATTTAGCTAATAATATACAGGCGGTTGCAATTGGTATGTTTGGTATTTCTTTTGCAACAGCAGCTTTTCCAGATCTTTCAGAACAGTTCTCAAGAGAGGATCATCAAAAGTTTGGAGATACTTTAAGTAAAACCGTTGTTAATATTTTGTTTTTCTTAATCCCAATTTCTATTCTTTTGATATTACTTCGTGCTCAGATTGTTCGTGTGGTTTTTGGTTCAGGTAATTTTGATTGGCAAGCAACTAAGTTAACTGCAAACATGCTTGGAATATTTGCATTCAGTGTTTTTGCACAAGGTCTTTCACCGCTTTTTTCTAGAGCTTTTTATGCAAGACACAATACATTAACTCCTGTTTTGGTTGGTTTGTTTAGTCTTGGGATGAATGTTCTTTTCTCAATTTTCCTTTCAAGAACACTTGGTGCTTATGGCATTATCTGGGGCTTTACAATATCTAGTTTGCTTAATGCTTTCTTGTTGTATCTTTTGTTAACGTTTAAAGTTAAAGATCTTGATAGCTATTATATCTTTAAATCAAGCGCAAAGATTATTCTAGCAAGTGCAATGCTTGCTGCTGTGACATATATTTCTTTGCAGGTCTTTGCTTCTCATTTTGTTACCAACACAGTTGTTACAATATTTTCTCAAGGTTTCTTAGCTGGTATTGCTGGTTTGGCAATATATTTTGCCGCTTCTGTTGCTTTGGATATTAAGGAAGCAAAGAGTGCTTTGGGTGTTGTGCGTAGAAGACTTTTAAGATAGAATTCAGGGATGCAAAACATACGTAATTTCTGTATTATAGCCCATATTGACCACGGAAAGTCTACTTTAGCAGACCGTCTTTTGGAGTTTACTAACACTGTTTCAAAAAGAGAAATGAAAGATCAGCTTTTAGACCAAATGGATCTAGAAAGAGAACGCGGTATTACAATCAAGCTGCAGCCTGTAAGAATGGATTACAAGTTAGACGGGCAAGA
Organism: Candidatus Doudnabacteria bacterium Gr01-1014_77; assembly: GCA_007375915.1. Classification (GTDB taxonomy): domain Bacteria; phylum Patescibacteriota; class Doudnabacteria; order UBA920; family VMFF01; genus VMFF01. The sequence goes on along the minus strand of VMFF01000021.1, from coordinate 3,660 downwards.
ATATATCTTGAATTTAATTGATACTCCAGGACACGTTGATTTTACATATGAAGTTTCTCGTTCTCTTGCTTGTTGCGAGGGCGCTATTTTAGTTGTTGATTCAACACAAGGAATTGAAGCTCAGACACTTGCAAACGTTCATTTGGCTTTAGAGCATAACTTGAAAATTATTCCAGTGGTTAACAAGATTGATTTACCAAACTCTGATCGAAAGAAAACTGCTGAGGAAATAATTAAAATATTTGGATTTAAAGAAGAAGAAATCCTTTATGCTTCAGGAAAAACAGGAGAGGGAGTAGATCAGATATTAAAAACAGTTGTTGAAAGAGTTCCATCACCAACAGGAAATCCTGATAGTCCTTTAAGAGGTTTGATTTTTGATTCTATCTATGACACTCACAGAGGCGTGGTTTCTTTCATTAGAATATTTGATGGAAGTATTACGAAAAACAAAACCATAAGGATGATTGGAACAAACACTGAAGCGCAAGCTTTAGAGATTGGTTTTTTTAGACCCAAGTTTGAAGCGCAGCCTGAAATTAAAACAGGAGAAGTCGGATATATTGTTACTGGGTTAAGAGATGTCTCAAAAGCTAGAGTAGGAGATACAGTTACGTTAAAAGAGTTTAAAGATGTAGAACAGCTTCCTGGTTACAAGTTGGTTAAACCAATGGTCTACGCAACAATATTTCCAACCTCTGCAGAAGACTATCCAGAGCTTCGTGATGCTATGGAGAAATTAAAACTCTCTGACGCTGCTTTGTCTTTTGAACCAGAGAACATTCCTTCGATTGGGTTTGGTTTTAGAACAGGTTTCTTGGGTCTTTTGCACATGGATATTGTTCAGGAAAGACTTTCAAGAGAATATGGTCTAGACCTTGTTTTAACAGCACCAAGCGTTGCATACCGAATTACATTAACTAATGGACAGGAAAGGGTAATCCATACTCCTGCTGAATGGCCTGACCCTTCAATTATTGGAAGCGTTCAAGAACCTTGGATGAAAGTTGAAATATTAACACCAGCAGAATACATTGGTTCAATCCTTGATATTTCAATTCAAAGAAGAGCAATTAGCAAGGACATTAAGTATTTAGGACAGGATCGAGTGTTGATGGAATTTGAAATGCCTCTTGCAAACATCATCGTTGATTTCTATGACAAGCTAAAAAGCGTTTCATCTGGATATGCATCTTTAAATTATGATTTCATAGATAGCAGAACAGGGGAGCTTTCAAAGATTGATATATTAGTTTCCGGGGAACCTGTTGAAGCATTAGCAATGATTGCTCACAGATCAACTGCTGAATCAGATGGGCGTGATTTAATCGCAAAGCTTAAAGACTTGATTCCTAAACAACAGTTTGAGATTGCATTGCAGGCTGCAATTGGTGGTAAGGTCATTGCAAGGGAAACAATCAAAGCATACCGTAAAGATGTCACAGGATATTTGTATGGTGGTGATGTTACTCGTAAGATGAAGCTTTTGAACAAGCAGAAAAAAGGAAAGAAGAGAATGAAAATGGTTGGAAGAGTAGAAATACCTCAAGAAGCGTTTCTTGCAGTATTAAAGAAGTAGTCATGAAAAAGAAACCAAAATTTAAAGCTTGGCAAAGAATCTCAAGGAAAGTTTTGTATAATCATCCTTCCCACAGTTATTTTCTTGATGAAATATATTTGCCAGACGGCAAAAAACATGAGTACGTGCATGCTAAGTTAATTGGTGGCGTTTTAATAGTTGCGTTAAATTCTAAGAATGAAGTTTGTTTAATATCTCAGTATAGATATATTCACAAAAGAAACTTTTTAGAATTACATGGTGGGGGAGTAGAACCAGGACACAGTTCACTTTTTTCTGCTAAGAAAGAGCTTTTAGAAGAAACAGGTTTAGTTGCAAAGAAATGGTCTAAGCTGTTTGTTTGTCACCCAATGCCAAGCCATACTAATGCGTATACTCATATATATTTAGCTCAAGATCTTAAAAAACAAGGCCGTGGTTCTGATATGTTCATAGAAGGCATTAGTTCTGCAAAATTTATCCCATTGAAAAAAGCTGTTGGTATGGTTTTAGATGGCAAGATTACTTTTACAAGCACTGCTGTTGGTATTTTGCTTGCAGCTAAAAAAATGAAAGCTTTGTGATATACTTAATATATGTTTAGGAACAGAAGAAAAGCCCAAACCATTGTTAATATAGTCATATTTCTTGTTGTACTATCAATGATTTTGATGCTTTTCTCCCAATCATCAGTATATTGAAACAAAAATGTTTTCACACCAACTTCATAACGATGAACAACTTTTAGCGGTTTACAGGAAACACGAGATTACACTTGTGCCTAAAGTTCTTCAGATTTTTATATTAATTTTCATTCCGTGGTTCTTTGGCTTAAAGTATGACTTCATATTCTCAACAACCGGTCACGCTCAGATTTTCATTGGTTGGACTTTACTTGTTGCAATGTTTGCGTTGCATGCGTTTGTAATTTGGTCAGTTAATGTATACATAGTTACATCAAAAAGACTTTTACACATTGTTCATACTGGGTTGTTTAAGAAAACAGTTGTTGAAACACCCCTTGATCGTATTTTAAACGTTAGTTTCAGAACAACAGGTATTTCTTCAACACTGTTTCATTATGGCGATGTTTTAGTTGAAGTTGTTGGTTTGGACCACTCTTTAATCCTAAAAGCAATTCCAAATCCTTCAAAGGTGAAAGACTATATCTGGAAGGTTCATTTAGAGTATGGAGCTAAATCAAGCACAAAGACTGCATACACTCAACCTGAGTTTGCAAAAGTATTCATAAAGCCTAAAAGAAGTATTTAAGCCATGTCTAAGTTTAAAGATATAATCCAGAGCAAGGCGTTCGTAATAGGCGGATCAATATTCCTGCTTTTTCTTTTAGTAGTTAGTTTCGGTCAATTTAGAAATAGACACAGCATCCAAAAAGAAATAGATTCTTTAACAAAACAAGCAGACCAGATTCAGAAGAATAACGAGGAGGTTAAAAACTTCATCGCATATTTAAAAACAGATAGTTACAAAGAACAAGCAGCAAGACAACAGCTAAACCTTAAAAAAGAAGGTGAAACAGTGTATTCTTTCTCAGCTTTAAGTCCACAAACAGAAGTTGTTAATCAAGAAGAAGTAATAAAGCAAGAGAATGCTAAAAAGTCTAACTTAAATAAATGGGTGACATATTTCTTAAGAGGGGGTAATCCTTAAACATGTCTAAGAAAATAAAAGCAAAAACAAAAAAAAGAATTTGGATTTTAATTTTGACTTTAGTCCTTCTCTTTATTCTGCAAGCATATGTCTTGCCGGTTTCTTCAGTTTTGGGCAAAAAGCTTTTTAGATATATTCCACTACCAGCAATGTTTGTTAACTCAGAGGTTGTAACCCTAGGAGAATATTTTTCTCGTTTTGATGTTTCAGAACAGGTTAAGAAAACAAAATTAAATAAAGAACAAAAACAGCAATTAATAAATCAACTGGTTTTAAATGGGATTGCAGACAGTCTTGTTTCAGCTAAAGGAATTGTTGTTTCAGACAAAGACGTAGATTCAGCATACGAGTTGCTTAAAGAAACAACACAAAAACCAGAGCTAGCTCACGAGTACAAACTTTCAGTCGGTCAGTTTAAAGATTGGTTAGTA
>VMFF01000020.1 GCA_007375915.1 Candidatus Doudnabacteria bacterium Gr01-1014_77 | reverse complement strand
TATTATAAAAATCTTAGCACTTGCTTAATCTTTATTAGCTGACCAATTGGATCTTGTTCTCCAAAAAGATCCTCTTTTATAGTGGAGCCTAAAATAGCTACTTGAGTTAAACCATCGACATCTGATTTAGTAAACCAGTTTCCTGCGGTTAAATTAATGTTTCTAACAACACCAAAGTTTTCATCTTCACCAACAACAGGAGCAATCTGGTCAACATTGTTGTATGAAACTGTGTATTGTCCCCTAACCTCTGGACTCACATATTCAATATTAGGAGCAAGTAATTTATTTCTTAATGATTTGATGTCTGAATCAACTAAAGATGTAATAATTATTCCTTGAGCTGATGCTGGGGCTGAAAACTGTGATTTACCGCTACCTCCTGGGATCACAAAAAGAAGGTTTGACCCAATTCCTTTAACCTGATTAACAATGAGCTCCTGTGCTCCTTGTCCTGCTGAGATTAGAACAATAACCGCGGTAATACCAATAATTATTCCTAACATTGTTAGGAATGATCTTGTTTTGTTTAAAAGCAGTGCTCTTGCCGCTATTTTTAAGGATTGGAAAAACATATTATATTCTGTTTCTGTTAATTTCGTCTGAAATGATGGCCCCGTCTTTTAACCTTATGATTCTTTTTGCATATGCTGCAACGTCTTCTTCGTGTGTTACGAAAATTAAGGTTCTACCTGAATCATTTAAACGCTTAAATATATTCATCACTTCTTCGGATGATTTAGTATCTAGGTTTCCTGTTGGTTCATCAGCAAAGATAACTGCGGGGTCATTAACTAAGGCTCTAGCTATTGCAACGCGTTGTTGCTGCCCACCAGAAAGCTCTGAGGGATGATGATCTTTTCTGCTTTCTAAATCAACTTGTTTAAGCATTTCTAAAGCACGCTCTTCTGAATTTTCTTGTGTTGAATTCGCTGCATACAACATTGGTAATGCAACGTTATCAAGCGCTGATGTTCTTGGTAATAAATTGAAGGCTTGAAAAACAAATCCTACTCTTTTGTTTCGTATCTCTGCTAATTCGTCATCTGTTAAAGTAACAACGTTTTTGTCTTCAAAGAAATAGTCTCCAGAATCTGCTTTGTCTAAGAAACCAATTACATGCATAAGGGTTGATTTGCCTGATCCTGAAGGACCCATGATGGCAACGAAGTCACCTTTCTCTATTTCGAGATCAAGATCTCTTAACGCAACAACTTCGTTATCCTCTCCATTGTTGTAGATCTTTTTGATCTTCTCCATTCGTATCAAATGCATATTCTTCTGTTATTTCTTTGGTTCTATTGAAGTGACTATTTCTTCCCCACCAGACAACCCACTTATGATTTCAGTATATGCATCACCGCTTAAACCAATGGTTACTTCTGTTTCTTTTATGTTTCCGTTTTCTAAGACTGTTACGTATCTATGTGAATTACTTTTAACTAATCTGTTTGGGACTGCTAGTACCTGAGTCTTTTCGTTAACTAATATTACTAAGTTAACTGTCATTCCTGGTTTAATATCAACATCCTGTGGAATGGATGAAATTACTCTGTAGTTTATGACTCCTGAAAGAACAGTTGATGCAGGATCTATTGAAAGGACTTCTCCTGTGAAGTGTCTGTCAGGACCAAATGCATCCATTGTCATGTCTATTTTCTGACCTGATTGTAATAGCGCGATTGAGGATTCAGATATATTAGACTCAACATGTAAAGATGATTGATCAAGAACAACTATCACAGCTTTTTGTGGTGCAACGTTTTCTCCAAGCTTTAAATCAACTGAAGTCACTGTTCCATCTATTGGAGATGTGATTATGTTATTGCTGTATTGATTCTGAGCTGCTTGTAGTTGTGCTTGTGCTGTTTTAACTTGTGCATCAGCTGCTGCTAAATCCTCTGGTCTTGCTAGAGATTGTTTTAAATTTAGGTTTGCTTGAGCTTGTGTTAAAGCAACCCGTGCTGAATCAACAGCATTCTGAGCAGTAACTAAAGCTTGATTCTGGGTTTGTAGAGCACTCTGATATGAGTTAGACGCTGTAATGTAAGTGGAAGATTGTGTGTTAGGAACATCAATGATCCAAGAATCACCAGCATTTAAAGTTCCTGTTGTCCCTATTGTTATATACAACCCTTTGTTCCCTATTTTAGCCGGAACTCCACGTTGAAATTCAGAATAATATCCTTCAATTCCTGAAAGATTGTATCTTAATCCTGATCCGCTTGTTCCTAAAACTACTCTGTATCTGCCTTGTTCTGTTCCAGTGTATGTACCCGTAACTGTTGCTGAGACTGTTGTTGAACCGCTTTCTACAACTGCTTGCAATCCAGCATTTAGAATTGCTCCTTGTGCAGAAGCGACTAAACTTTTCTGTTGTGATTGAGTTGCAGTGTATGTATTCTGTGCGTTTTTGTAAGTTACTTCAGCAGCATCCACAGAAGCTTGTGCTACTGCAATTTCTGGTTGAGAAGCACCGCTTTTAACTTTCTGATAGTTTGCTTGTGCTGAAAGCACAGCAGCGTTTGCTTGGTTTAATGATGCGCTTGCATCTCGCTGATCAAGCATTGCTAACACCTGACCTTTTCTAACCTTGTCTCCTACTTTAACGTTTATTTTACTTAGTATTCCACCGTTTTTAAAACTTAGGTTTAAGTTTGATTGAGAGGTTATGGTTCCGGTTGCTAAAACTGTTTGCTTAACATCTTGTTTTGCAACTGTGTAAGCTACAGTGTATTTAGGACCATTACCTGAATTAGCACGCCAAATGATTAGCGCGAGTAAGATTACTCCTCCAATAATCCAGTATTTTCTTCTTTTAATGAATTCTTTCATTTCTTTCTCTTAATTATTTCTTACTTTTAAATTTTCTAATTGCTTCAAAATCTTTGCAGGAATCTTTAACAAAATTTCTATTTCTGCGTCACTTAAAGACACTAAAAGATTTTGCATTTGTCTTAAGTGTTGAATTTTGAATTGGTCGAATGTTTTTCTCCCTATCTTTGACATACTAATCTGTACTGACCTTCTGTCGGTTGGATGAACAACTCTTTCTAAGAAACCGTTTTTGACTAACCCTTCTATCATCTGTGTTGCAGCGCTACTTGATATGTTCATTATTTCAGCAATGTCTTTGATGGTCTTTGATCCACCTTCTGAAATGAAATACATAACGACCATCTGCGGACGGCTGAGTTTATACTTTGTTAAAAAAGAATCTTTCTTAGAAAACACCAGCCTTTGCAACTTGGCTATTTCTTCAAAAAAGATTTTTACTTGTTCTTCTCTGTTGTATTTCAATGTTTTTTAATATGTTAGTACCTAACATATTAACTAACTTACGCAATATTGTCAATCGTGCTTGGGCTATATGGTTCTTCTGCTTGTCGCTGCGTTTGTAGTTGGTACAAACTAGCGTATCTACCCTTTTTTGCTAGTAACTCCTTGTGATTCCCTCTTTCTGATATTTCCCCTGCTTCTAGAAGGATTATTTCGTCAGCATTAACAACTGTTGAGAAACGATGCGCCACAGTTATAGTAGTAACATCTTTAGAAACCTGCGATATCGCTTCTTTTATCATTTCTTCAGAGTGAGAATCTAAAGAAGATGTTGCTTCATCAAAGATTAGAATGTCGGGTTTTTTGATTATGCTTCTTGCAATGGCAACACGTTGTCTTTCACCACCTGAAAGTTTAACTCCTCTTTCTCCCACTAAAGTATCTAAGCCTAAACTAAGTTTCTTAAGGAAATCGGAAAGATACGCTCTGTTTGCTGAAGCTTCAACCTCAGTATCACTTGCTTTGAATGTTCCATAGCGAATATTTTCTGAAAGCGTAGTGTTGAAAAGAATGTTGTCTTGTAACACTAACCCAATTCTTTTATGTAGAGCTTGAAGATTGTAATCAGCTATGTTTTTACCATCAATTAAAATCTCTCCTGTTGTTGGCTCATAAAAACGGAGTAGTAGTTTAACGATTGTTGATTTGCCTGAGCCTGAAAATCCAACTATAGCTAGTTTCTTTCCTGGTTCTACTTTGAAACTAACATTCTTTAATATCTCACGTTCTTGGCTGTAGTTAAATGAAACGTTTTTAAACTCAATTTTCCCTTGAAGTTTTTTTGGCTTCAAAGCATTTGGCTTTGAAAAGATCGTTGCTTTTTCCGAAAGCAATGTTTGTAAACGATCAACAGCGCTAACACCCTCTTGGTATTTTGCATAAATATCTCCTAAATCATACAGCGGCTGATATATCACAAATGAATACACTCCAAAAAGAATAACATCTGCAAAGGTCAGTACTCCTTTGAATGCAAGAACAGAACCAAACCAAATTAATGAAACTCTCGCAAGATTTACGATTGTTCCTTGGACGAAAAAGAGTTGCTGGTATGCAATTGTTTTCTTCTTAACATTATCATGTGTTACTTTGTTGTCTTCTCTAACCTGATTGATTTCGTGTTCTTCTGAAGCAAATGATTTAACAACCTCAATATGGTTTAGTGCTTCAAATGATGTTCCAAAAAGCCTTTCATTGCTCTTGTTTATATCTCCTTGAATCTTCTTAACTCTTTTTGTAAAGAAAGAGGTTGCAATGATAAACACAGGAACTAGGATTATAGCTATGACGCCAACCCTCCACTCTCTTATGAAGATATATATGAGGACAATGGATATTGAAAACACGTTTTGAAAAATCTTGTCAAAAGCAACACCAAAGAGTGTTGTGATGTCTTCTCTTGCTTTTGATATTTTTCTAAAAACCTCTCCAGTTTTCTGATTTGCATGAAATTGAATAGGGAGAGAAATGACATGTTCGTACGCATGATTAAATACATTAATCCCTATCCTGTCACTTACTGTATTAACATAGTATTGTTGAAAATTTTTAAAAATTCTTGCTGCAAAAGCAGACGCTATCCAAGCAAGCACAGTAATTCCTAAGGCTACAAAGAAGGCGTGTTCTGTTGGAAACTTTGTTAAGTTATGTGAATCTCTTAAGAATCGATCCAATATTCTGGTATAGAAAACAGGTTCTAATAACGAGAAGCTTTGAGAAAGCATCACAAATACAAAGATCAACGCAATGTTTTTGCGCTCTTTTTGAAAATACTGTGATAGGAATTTAATATATTTGAACATCTTTAAATACCTTGAATTTTTCTGATATATATTGTAAAATACGGAAGTTAAATCAATTTTGACTCGCAAGTCTTGCGGGTCGGTAGCTCAGTTGGTAGAGCAGCGGCCTTTTAAGCCGTTTGTCGTGGGTTCGATCCCCACCCGACCCACCATAGAAAAATCCCGAAAACCGGGATTTTTAATTTGGCTTTTTTCTTTACTCTAGTCTGTGGTCTGAGATGTGCCTACCCATGAACACTAGGAAAGCAATCGGCAGGATCAACCAAATAAAGTTAGAAGTGTCTGAAATGAAAACAAACTTTACTAAAGGCGCAAAGGAGGATTTAACTTCAGGAGGTAGGAATGAAAGAATAACGCTGATTAAAAAACCAACCTGTAATACAGCAAAGAACAAAGAGAATACCCACGAACCCCAACGACGATTTTCCACTGAGGTTCTAAAAACAAACTTTGAAAGAACAAGGAAGAAAAAACCAAACAAAACTAGAAAAGTAATTAAACGACCTAAATACAAAGCTAAACCAAACTGATCACCAACTGCTGTGCTTAGAAAAGGGGCTTGAATTACTAACAGCTCAGACATATACACAGCAACCAATATGCTAATTATTCTGCCTCTTCCTGCTGAAAAGCTGTATATGACAGCTACTATGGCCCAAAAGAAGAAGATAAAAGCATCCCAGCTTGGGTTTTGGAAGTTAACACTGTTTAAAAGCGAGTTGTAATCTTGTGGCATTTTTGTTTCTATGTGATATTTTGTTTCTCTAATTATACCATACTTGCCTAAAATATATTTTCTGGTATATTATTCCTGACCCCAACCGGAGTTTTCTCTGAAAGAACGGTTTGCGACCGGGTTTATCCTGGTTAAGAACGGACAGATAGTAGTTTCGTCTGTTCGAAACGGAAGCAGGAGCCAGCAGAGCAACAAGACGATTCAAGCTCTGCTAGAAACCATCACCCAAACCCAAACAAGCAATGATGCGCCATGGCAGCTCTATGAGCAGCGCGGCGGAGTTGCTTGGGAACCTGAAGGAGAACCCGCTTCCAACCCACATCCGCTCGGGGCAATCGCAGAGCGCAGTATACGACAAGGATCTCTCGGCAGTGATCGACGTCGGGTTTTCTTTCTCGGCCACTGCGACCATCCCGAAATGATCAGAATCGTTCCGGGCTAACAAGGAGGAGCACACGAAAAAAGCAAAACCCCGCGGGATTCCTGCGGGGTTGCTGGTTTATTCAATATCTTCTAACTGTTTAAGTAAATCTTTTTGTTTCTTGCTTAACTTCTCAGGAGTATGAACTCTAACTGTTACATACATATCTCCCCTACCCGAGCGATTTAAATGAGGAACGCCAATATCAGATATTCTAAAAACTTTTCCTGATTGTGTTCCAGCTGGTATCTTTATCTTTACACTTCCATCAATTGTTTCTGTTTCTAAAGTCATACCAAGCGCTGCTTGAGGAAATGAAATTGTTTCTTCTTTGTAAAGATCAAAACCCTTTCTAACAAAATCCTTGCTTTCCTGGACTTCAATTTGAATGTATAGATCACCTACAGCAGAGCCACGGTATCCTTGTTCTCCCTCTCCACGGACTCTTATCCTTTGTCCATCATCAATTCCGGCTGGAATGGAAACCTTGATTGTTTTTCTTCCCCTCTTTAATCCAATGCCTTTACATTCAGCACAAGGTTTCTCAGGGACTTTTCCTGTTCCTTCACAACGATCACAAGCTGTTGAGGTCGCCATTGTTCCAAAGATTGTTCTTCTCTGCGTCTTTATCTGCCCCTGACCATGACATTTTGGACATGTGTTAATCTTGGTCCCTGGTTCTGCGCCACTACCATTACATTTAGCACAAGGGTTTTTCTTTTCTATTGCAATTTCTTTTTCAACACCAAACATTGATTCTTTGAATGAAATCCTTAAAGGCATTTCTAAGTCAATTCCCCTGTTTCTAGCTTGGGTGTCTTCTCCACCAAACATACTTGAAAGAATGTCTTCAAAACCAAAACCTGCATTGTTGAAGTTTCCTTCAAAACCACCAAATGGGTTGCCTGAAAAACCACCCTGTCTCTGAGCCTGATCAAATGTTTGACCATACTGGTCATACTGAGAACGTTTCCCTGAATCAGACAAAACCTGATATGCCTCGTTTAATTCCTTAAAACGATCTGAACTACCACCCATGTCTGGGTGGTGTTCTGAGGCTAACTTTCTGTATGCCCGTTTAATTTCATCAGCACTTGCTGTCTTGCTGACTCCTAAAATATCGTAATAGTTTTTTGCCATAGTTCTTACATCTGAAGGGTTTTTGCAGTAACCTGAGTCTCTTTAATTTTAATTAATCCTGAACTTTCAAATATTTTAAATACTAGTAATGCAATCAAAGCGTAAAGTAGTCTTCCAATCGGCCAAAGAACAAGAAGTGAAAGAAAGATGACGTATATACCCGATTTCTCAATGTGATACTCTTGGAGGAAATCATTAAACTGGTTTGCAACAAAGTCTTCTCCTAAAGAAGACATGCTTTCTTTCCCATTTAAGTTTAGATTAAGTTGTTTAGAAAGCTCATTTCTTGCTGTAGCAATCATTTGTGGTGTTGGTTGTTGAACACCCTGTTGCGTAAACTCAGATACTAAAAACTCATTAACCGTTCCATTTGTATTGTACTGATTGAAATATTTACTTACGTATGGCCAGATAGCGCCAACTGCTTTTTGAGATGCTGCTGTGTTTCCGACGTTTGCAACAACTCTATCCTGAAAATATATTGAGGTTATCGCAAGTAATGCGATGATTACCAAAGCTATTTTTGAATATGCTGTTGTGAAATAGTTTAAGTCTATTGAGTGTTCTAGTGCGCTTGCAAACTCTAACAATGCTTGGGAGAAAAGAAACAGTACGATTGCTGCTATAATGTTTCTTCCTGTTGTTCCTAAGAATACTGGGATCCAAAGCACTGAAAGTAATGAAGTGACTTCAAAATCAAAACGGTCTCTAGTTGCAGCTATTAAGAAGCTGAAAGCATAGGCTAGTCCTAAACTAAAAATGAAACCGAACCAATTCCAGCTGTTGCCTCGGAAAATATTACTTCCGTCAAAGATTCGAGAGAATAGATACCAACCCAAACCCGAAAATATTACTGTTCCAAAACTTAGAAAGAGTTTTTTTAGTTTCATTTTTGTATTTTAGTTATTCAGCCTTAAAGCCAATCTTTGGCTCTGGCGTATCAACATGCTTTATTGTACCAAATTTGT